>CAXRKA010000001.1:0-5319 GCA_964231155.1 Alphaproteobacteria bacterium
AGGGTTTTAAGACGGCGGAGTCTTTAATGAGTTTTACATCAGCTATTTTTGATCGCTTATTTGAGAAAAGCTGAGTTGACTCTTGAGAGTAAGGCTCTTAACGTATGATCTGAAATTGATACAAACGAAAGTGAGACATAATGCAAAATTCATTTAAAAAACTTGGCATGATTTTGGCAATCGTTGCCGCACTCGGAATGTCTATAATGCTTTCCCCAGCACACGCAAAGGATGGAACTATGATTGAAATGGAAACAACAAAGGGTGTTGTAACACTTCAGATGTTAGATGAAGTGGCTCCGAAACACGTTGAGCGTATTACAACGCTTGCTCAAGAAGGATTTTATGATGGCGTTGTCTTCCATCGTGTAATTCCTGGCTTTATGGCACAAACAGGTGATCCAACCGGCACAGGTACAGGTGGTTCAGATTATGACGATTTGCCTGCAGAATTCACCAACACACCTTATGTAAGAGGTACAGTTGGTATGGCACGCACATCTGATCCAAACAGCGCAAACAGCCAATTCTTTATTACTTTTGGTGATACACCATTCTTAAATGGTCAATACACCGTCTTCGCACAAGTTGTTGAAGGCATGGATGTCATTGATGCAATCAATGCAGGTGAGCCACCGGCAAATCCTGACAAGATTGTTTCTATGAAAGTGATTGAAGAGTAATCAACTCAATCTTTTGAAAGCGGTTTGACATGACACTCAAGCGGATCATGTTTCTTTTCCTCTTGCTGAGCGTGCCATTGTGGTTGGGCTTCTCCAATCCCGTATTGGCAGGTGATGATTTGCCAAAGTTTGTCTCTATTGCATCAAATAAGGTGAATATGAGAACTGGACCAGGGCAACGTTATCCTATTATATGGGTGTATTCTCGCCGTGGATTGCCGGTAGAGGTGATTAATTCTTTTGACACATGGCGTAAAATTAAAGACGTTCAAGGTGATGAGGGCTGGGTCCATCAAGCTATGATCTCGCACAAGCGCTTTGGTATCATCAAAGAAAAACCGCGACAACTCTTCAAGGATGCAACGGTTGAGAGTGCAGTTGTTGCTGAGTTACGACCAGGGGTTATGCCATCCATTGAACAGTGTTCAGAACATTGGTGTGAAGTCCAGGTCGAAGGCATGAATGGTTGGGTTGAGAAGGCAGGTCTCTGGGGCATCTATCCTGATGAAATCTTTGAAGATTAGTGATTTAGGGCCTTTATGAGGCGTGCGGAAAAACATTGTAGAGGTACAAAAATTTGTCTAAACTCTGCACAACTTGAAACGATAATAACAATAACAAAAAGTGATATATTATGAGCTTTAAGCATGATAGTTCTTACGACTACGATAAATTGATTGAATGTGGAAAGGGCCAACTTTTTGGTCCAGGTAATGCAAAGTTGCCATTGCCCCCAATGCTAATGTTTGATCGCATTACATCTGTGGGTGAAGCAGGGGGTGAATTTGATAAAGGCCACATTACAGCTGAATTGGATATCAAGGAAGATCTTTGGTTCTTCGAGTGTCATTTTGAAGGTGATCCTGTGATGCCCGGCTGCTTAGGTTTGGACGCTTTATGGCAGTTGGTTGGCTTTTATCTTGGTTGGACAGGTGCCCCTGGTTCAGGACGCGCATTGGGCGTTGGTGAAGTGAAGTTCACAGGCCAAGTGCTTCCAACAACAAAGCTTGTGACATATCAAATTGATATTCGCCGTGTTATTAATCGTAAATTGGTTCTTGGTATCGCCAACGGTAAAATGCTTGCTGATGGCGAAGTGATTTACCAAGCGGATAATTTGCGTGTTGGTTTGTTTGAAAACACAGCTGAACTGTCAGCTTAATTCACTTTCATTTTAAAAAAGAGGTAGATTTATGACCCAACTTAAACGTGTTGTTATTACTGGTCTTGGCATTGTGTCACCTATTGGTAATAACAAAGAAGAAGTTTTGGACTCACTTAAGAATGGCCGTTCAGGTATTGTTCATGCGCCTGAATATGCTGAAATGGGTTTCCGTTCGCATGTTCATGGGACAGTAAAAATTGATTTGGCTGACCATATTGATCGTAAGCTCATGCGTTTTATGGGCGATGGTGCAGCGTATAACTATATCTCTATGGAACAAGCTATTGCTGATGCTGGGCTTGAAGAAAGTGATGTGTCCAATGAGCGTTCCGGTCTTGTTGTGGGGTCTGGTGGACCATCAACAAAGAATTTGATTAGTGCAGCTGATATTGCGCGTGAAAAGAAACCAAAATTTGTTGGGCCCTACATGGTGCCACGAACCATGTCTTCAACAAACTCAGCCACTTTGGCAACACCATTTAAGATTAAAGGTGTGAACTATACAATTTCTTCTGCTTGTTCAACATCAGCCCATTGTATTGGACACGGTGCTGAGCTTATCCAATGGGGTAAGCAGGATATTGTCTTTGCTGGTGGTGGTGAAGAGCTGGATTGGACATTGTCTGTCCTGTTTGATGCCATGGGTGCGTTGTCTTCCAAATATAACGATACACCACAAAAAGCCTCTCGTGCTTATGATGCTGATCGTGATGGTTTTGTCATCTCTGGTGGTGGCGGTGTGGTTGTTCTTGAAGAACTAGAACATGCTAAAGCGCGTGGCGCGAAGATTTATGGTGAGATCACAGGGTATTGTGCGAACTCCGATGGTTATGACATGGTTCAGCCAAGTGGAGAGGGTGCTGTCCGCTGTATGAAACACGCGATGTCGACTGTTCAAGGAGAAGTCAAGTACGTGAACACGCATGGAACATCAACACCTGTTGGTGATATTCGTGAGCTTGAAGCTTTGAAAGAGGTCTTTGGTAAGAATGTGCCTCATATCTCTTCAACAAAATCGTTGACGGGTCACTCTTTGGGTGCAACAGGTGTGCATGAAGCCATCTATTCATTATTAATGATGGATAATAATTTTGTCACAGCCTCTGCTAATATTGAGAATCTTGATGAAGGTGCAGAAGGTGTGCCTGTCGTTCAAGAGCGCATTGATAACTTTGAGCATGACACAATTCTATCTAACTCCTTTGGGTTTGGCGGAACGAATGCGTCATTGGCCATGTCTAAATATAAAGAATAATGGTGAGAGATTGGTACAATGTCTGATTTACTAAAAGGAAAAAAAGGTCTGATCATGGGGGTGGCAAACAACCGCTCTATTGCCTATGGTATTGCCAAAGCTTGTGCTGATCAGGGGGCACAATTGGGCTTCACTTATCAAAATGATGCGATCCGCAAACGCGTTGAACCTATTTGCAATGATTTAGGCGGCGATGTTTTGGTGGAATGTGATGTTACGGATGAAGCAAGCCTTGACAAAACTTTTGAAGAAATCAAAAAGAAATGGGGCGAGATCGATTTCCTTGTCCATTGCGTGGCCTTCTCTGATAAGAACGAACTCAAAGGGCGCTATGCGGATACATCGCTAGAGAACTTTTTGAGCACTATGCATATTTCTTGTTACTCATTTACGGCTGTTGCCAAACGTGCAGAAGCTTTGATGAATGAAGCTGGCTCTATGATCACGCTTTCTTATATTGGCGCTGAGCGTGTTATGCCGAACTATAATGTGATGGGTGTGGCCAAAGCTGCTTTAGAAGCGAGTGTCCGTTATTTGGCTAAAGACTTTGGCCATAAAAAGATCCGTGTGAACGCTGTCTCCGCTGGTCCAATGAAAACATTGGCAGGCTCAGCGATTGCCAACGCACGTTACACGTTTAAAACAGCTGAGCGTACCTCGGCGTTGAATGGGAGTGTTGAGTTAGAAGAAATTGGTCACACATCTGTTTATCTCTTGTCCGATATGTCGACTGCAGTCACAGGTGAAACGCACTATGTGGATTGTGGTTTCCGTTCTATGGGTATGCTGCCTCCGGAACGCCAAGATTTAGAGTAATCACATTTTTATAAAGATGATAAAATAAAGCCCTCTGACGAGGGCTTTTAGTTTTTAGCTGACTGCACCGTGGCAGTGCTTGTATTTTTTGCCAGAGCCACAAGGGCATAGAGCGTTACGTGGCACTTTCCCCCAGGTTGAAGGATCATTTGGATTAATACCACGCACAGGTGAGCCTGCTGCGGGTCGAGGGGCCGCAAATTTATCAGAGCGACTTTGTTGCATTTGCGAGTCATCCAATGTTTGTTGGCCTTGTAATTCATCAAGATTGGTCTCTGCACGAATTTCAACACGAGCAAGTGTTTGAACAACACCTTCACGCAGTTGTGCCAGCATGTTTTCAAACATAGCAAAAGCTTCAGCTTTATATTCGTTCAATGGATCTTTTTGACCAACGGCACGTAGAGAAATCCCTTGGCGTAGGTGATCAAGAGAATGAAGGTGATCTTTCCAAAGCTGATCAAGGATCTGTAGAAGAACCATTTTCTCAACCTCTTGCATGGTTTCTTTGCCAAAGCGCTCTTCTTTTTCCATCGTGTGTTTGTCTGTAAGGTCGATGAGGCGATCAGTAATTTGATCTTCAGCCACACCTTCTTCCTTAGCCCATTCATCAAGAGGGATATTGAGTGCAAGAATAGATTGAATTTCAGTTTTAAGGCCATCAATATTCCATTGTTCGGCATAGGTGCCTGGAGGAATGGCTTGGATAACCATGTTCTCAATGAGTTCATGGCGCATGGAGTCGATCATTTCAGAAACATCCTCTGATTCCATGATTTCTTGGCGCTGCTCATAAACAACCTTACGTTGATCGTTCATTACATCATCAAATTTGAGAAGGTTCTTACGGGCATCAAAATGCTGGGCTTCAACACGTTTCTGGGCACGCTCAACGGCCTTATTGATCCACACATGTGTGATGGCTTGACCTTCTTCAATGCCAAGTTTTTGTAGGATACCATCAATACGATCAGCACCAAAAATACGCATCAAATCATCATCAAGAGAAAGAAAGAATTTAGAAGCACCAGGGTCACCTTGGCGTCCTGAACGTCCACGAAGTTGGTTATCAATACGACGTGACTCGTGACGTTCCGTTCCAATCACATAAAGGCCACCGTTATTCATCACGGCCTCACGATCCTGGCGAACCTTTTCACGGATTTCAGTGCGTAGATTTTCAATCTCTTTTTCGCTCTCATTACCTTTGAGACGTGATTGCAGGATCATCTCGGTGTTACCACCAAGCTTGATATCCGTCCCACGTCCAGCCATATTTGTAGCGATTGTAACGGCACCAATTTGACCGGCCTGTGCAACGATATAGGCTTCTTGTTCATGATGTTTGGCATTCAATACATTGTGCTCAATGCCAGCATGCTTAAACAGCTTAGAGAGGC
>CAXRKA010000002.1:0-5144 GCA_964231155.1 Alphaproteobacteria bacterium
TTATTACCCTTTTTTTTAGCGTGTGTTTTCCCACTTAAATTTACTGACAACCAACACATTCGATGTTGACTGTGTCAACGCGTGTCAATGAACCGCTTTCATTAGCCTTTAGCTCACCTTCTTCAGAAGATGGTGCTGCTGCTTCAGCAGTGCTTGTTGCAGAGGCTGTGACCGACACAGGTTGCGCGTTTGATTTCTCACTCAAGATACGTTCGATCTGAGACGCATCAACTGTTGATTTCTCAACACGCGATGCACTTTCATTACGCAAGTAGTATGTTGTCTTCAAGCCAGTTTGCCATGCATGAATATATGTCTCGTGCAAAATCTTCAAGCTGGTTTGGTTGTTATACAGATTCAACGATTGACCTTGATCCAACCACTTCTGACGTGCTGCTGCACAATCAATGAGCTTCTTCTGATCCAAATTGAAGGCTGTCTTATACTTGTTCTTGATCTTTGTTGGAATGATCTCATCACTCAAGAGAGATAAATCACCATCAACGTGTTTAACCAAAGCAACCATATCTTCATCCCATAGACCGAGTTGTTTCATGTCTTGGACAAAGTGACGGTTCACCATAGTGAACTCACCGGACAATGTTGAGTAAACATACATGACACCAAAATCAGGCTCAACAGACTGAGAACAGCCAGCAATAAATGAAACTGTTGCTGTTGGTGCAATCGCCATTGTTAGAGCATTACGCATGCCGTGCTCTTTGATGTGTGCACGCACTGGCGACCAATCCAAAGTCTCTTCTGTTTTACCAATAACGATGGCTTGATTACCCCGGCTTGCAGTCATATCACGGTACGTATCAATCGGCATGATGCCTTTTGACCATGTGGAGCCTTCATATGTTTTAAATGTTCCACGCTCTTTCGCGAGACCGCTAGAAGCAAGAATGGCGTGATAGCTAATAAACTCCATAATTTTATCAGATAGGTTGACGGCTTCTTGGCTTTCATAGTTGACACCCATCATGTAGAAGAGGTCTTGCCAGCCCATTGTACCCATACCGATAAAACGGTGCTTAAGGTTTGAGTTCTTCGCTTCAGCTGTTGGGTAGTAATTCAAATCAATCACATTATCGAGCATACGAATGCTTGTTTTAATTGTTTGTGCCAATTTATCCCACTGAACCTCAGCATCTTTAACATGACGTCCAAGGTTAATTGAGCCAAGGTTACACACAGCTGTTTCACCGACTTCAGTCTTGACACCATCTTCATAAACAGATGCTTTTGTGTGTTCAAGAATTTCAGTACATAGGTTTGATGAGTGGACCACCCCTTCATGCTGAAGAGAGTAACGCATGTTTGAAGGATCTTTGAATGTGATCCAAGGGTGACCTGTCTCAAAGATCGCACGAAGCATCTTCTTCCAGATCGTTTTGGCATCTTTTTCGTGGAAAACACGAAGCTCACCATTTTGACCTTTTTCAACATACTGCCAGTAGAGGCGCTCGAATTCTTCACCATAAGAGTCGTGCAGATCTGGAGCTTCATCTGGTGAGAAGAGATACCACTTCCCTTCATTCAAAACTTGCTTCATGAATAAGTCTGGGATCCAATTGGCTGTGTTCATGTCGTGTGTACGACTACGCTCATCACCTGTGGCTTTACGCAATGCCAGGAAATCTTCAAGATCTCCGTGCCAGCTTTCTAGATAAGCACAACCTGCACCTTTACGCTTACCACCCTGGTTCACAGCAATCAAAAGATCATTGTAGAGCTTCCAAAAGTACACAGCACCTTGGTTTTCACCGTTTGTGCCTTTGATATAAGAACCACGTGAACGCAGTGGTGTAAGATCAAAACCCAAACCGCCAGCGTGCTTTGATTTACGTGCTTCTTGCCACAAACCATCGAAGATCCCATCGATAGAATCATCGAATGTGTTCAAGTAGCATGATGATAATTGTGATTTTGTTGTCCCCGCATTAAAAAGCGTTGGTGATGAAGACAACATGTTGAACTGAGATAACTGGTTGTAAAATTCAACCGCGCGCTCTTCTTTATTATCTTCATTTAACGCCAAGCCCATAGCCACACGCATAAAGAAAGCTTGTGGTGTTTCACGGCGGTGTTTATCCTCACGATCACACTGAAAGTAACGGTCATACAATGTTTGAAGACCAAGATACTCAACACCAAAGTCGCGGTTCAAGTTGATAGCATCAGCCAATGTTTCTAGATCATAATTAAGCAGCTCAGGTGTAATGAGCTCTTGCTCAACCATTTCGTTGAGGTTGCGGATGAAATGCTCACTGTGTTGTGCTTTTAAGTCTTCACCAAAGATTTTGCCATCTTCAATATCTTGTGCTGTCGGCAATTTCTCTTCTTCTAGGAAAACCTCTTCATAGACAGTGAACAATAGGAGACGGGCAGCCACATAAGAATAATTTGGTTCGTATTGGATCTTAGAACGTGCTGAGTTGATCAAAGCTCTGTCCAACTCTTTCGTTGTAATACCAGGATACAGATCCATTTGTGCTTTCATAACAACGTCACTTGCTGACACTGCGTCAATCCCAACACAAGCGCGTTCAGCACGAGCATTGATCTTGTCAGCTATAAATTCCTCTTGTTGTCCATTTCTTTTTGTGACGTATATGTTCATTGATGTCTCCTGTTTCTAGTTCAATTCAATCTCTGAAAATGGGCGAGAAAAATCGTTTTTGATCATTCTCTAATTTAAGTTCTGGTATTTCGTCTGGAGTGTCGCTTTAAGAACAAAAAGCATGCCCAAGATGTCTTACCCTACCACATATTGTGTTGCGCTTCAATATAAAAATACAACATATTGTGGTTCATTTTACCCGCACACACATGATATAGATACAGATCACCTGTAGCGAAAACATTTTTTTCGCGAATACACATGTAACTAAAAATGTATGATGACTATATATAATCAAAAACTAAAGTAAAATACTAGCAATCTTTTCTCTTGACGTGCATTTTTTTATTTAGCTTGCACACAAATGTATGTCTGAGATTTTTCCATTATCCCTTTGAAAAATATCAAAAACAACTTCCCAGAACGATTCTAGGACAGAAATCTTTCTTAATATTCTTCAGCTAGTTATTTTGATTCTTCAAAGCGATACCCGAAGGGCAAAAGGCGATCCAAATCTAGCACATTGCATTCAGAAATTGATGTTCCTTTATCAATAAACACCAAAGTTTGAGAATCAGAGAACTCAAAAATTGTCTGTCGACACAATCCGCAAGGTGATCTGTATGATAATTCTTTATCTAAATTCTTAGGCAAAGAGATCGCCATATATTTAATTTTGCGAAAGCCTTTACCAGACAAGTAATTTAAAATTGAGCGTTCAGCACATACTCCACTATTAAGAACAGACATTTCTGAATTGGCCCCTGTCCAAATACGCCCCTGTGGATCATCATCCATAATCACAGCTGCCCCAACATGAAAACGATTATCCAATACACTATAAAAATGCTCCGCCGCTTCACGTGCGGCATTTAATAGACTACGAACAACATCCTCGTCCACTTCACAGATTTTCTTAGGTATCTTTATATCAGGAACATGAACAGAGATATGTTCTCCTTCCACAGACTCCCCAGATATATTGATAGGCGGCAAAATAATTTTCATATATTGATTCTGCCTGAAAAGAAATAGAAATACGTTAATACAGCCCTATCTTGACAGAACCAGCTTTCGCGTTACCTTAAAGGGCATGACACAATCGCGTAAAAATATTATATGGCTGGTTGGTGGCTCGACAGGTATTGGGAAGTCACTGGCTGAAAAACTTGCTCAAGATCCGATGAATGTCATCTATATCTCAGCACGCTCAAAAGAAAAACTTGAGAGCTTAGCCAAAGCCTATAGAAATATTCTCGCACTCCCCTGTGACATCACAAAAGACAAAGACGTTACTGCAGCTTTTAACGCCATTATTAAAAAGCATAAGACACTTAACAGCATTATATTGAATGCTGGCTACTATCATCCACAATCGTCTGTTGATGTCACAATAAAAGACATCAAGAAACATTATGATATTAATCTTTATGGCCTGATGAGATGTCTTGTTCTGGCTAAAGATCATTTTCTTGAACAAAAATCAGGACATATTGCCATTGTTGCCAGTGTTGCAGGATATCGCGGTCTACCCAATTCATTTTCTTATGGCTCGACCAAAGCCGCACTCATTCATATGGCAGAAACACTCTATATAGAGTTATCTGACAAGAACATTAAAGTCCAAGTCGTTAATCCAGGCTTCGTCAAAACCCCTTTGACGGATAAGAATGACTTTAAGATGCCTCTCATTATAACCCCCGAAGAAGCTGCCGATTACATATATAAGGGTCTACAAAAAGATAAATTTGAAATCGCCTTCCCACCACTGTTTGTTTTCTTCATGAAAACTCTACGCTTCTTGCCCAATATATTGTTTTTACCACTTGCTAAACGCCTGAATCCAAAAGATGCTCAGTAAAATTTCACTTTCTGATATTTTATATATCCTAAGATTACTGTTTGTGACCTACCTCACAGCAGTTACGGTGTTGTTTTTCTTTCAGAGAAAACTGCTCTTTGTGCCCGACACAAGCAACGCTTTTGAGCCAAGGCCATCCCAAGGACAAATTATCGAGTACCAATCCAATGATGGGCTAGACCTTAAGGGTTGGTATCATGGCCATGGCGAGGACGACCGATTAACGATCATTACGTTTCATGGCAATGCTGGCAACCTTGCTGATCGCTTTGACAACTCTCCTCTCTTTTATCCTGCCGGCTATGGCTATGCTGTCACAGGATATCGTGGCTTTGGTGGAAACCCAGGCTCACCATCTGAAGAGGGTCTTTATGATGATGCGCGATCTTTTATGAAAATGATTCATCAAAAATACAATATCGCTTATGAGAACATGGTTCTTTATGGAGAATCTCTAGGCACAGGTATAGCCAGTCAAATGGCTAAAGAATTTGATGTCTCTGCTGTTATTCTTGAAGCCCCCTACACATCTGTGATGGATCGTGCCCAAGAAATTTATTGGTATATTCCTGTGCACTTGCTAATGCGTGATCGTTTTTCAAACATCAAACACATTCTTGATTTAAATAAACCCGTTCTGATTATACATGGTGAAAA
>CAXRKA010000003.1:0-2533 GCA_964231155.1 Alphaproteobacteria bacterium
GCTTTATCAAAGCCTTTAGGTGCATTCAGGCCTGTACCAACAGCCGTCCCGCCCTGTGCGAGCTTGAGAACAGATTTATTGGCTTCATTCACACGGCGAATACCCTGTTTAACTTGCTCTGCATAGGCAGAGAACTCTTGTCCCAAAGTAATGGGGGTTGCGTCTTGCATATGGGTACGACCCACTTTGACCACATCTTTAAATTCTTTGGATTTGGCTTGAAGAGCCTTATAGAGCAATTCAAGCGCTGGCGTCAAAGAATTATGAACCTCTGTTGCTACAGCAATATGCATGACTGTCGGGAATGTATCATTTGAGCTCTGCCCCTTATTACAATGATCATTGGGGTGCACCGGGTCTTTCGTCCCGATCGTGCCACCAAGGATTTCAATAGCGCGATTGGCCAAAACCTCATTGATGTTCATATGGCTTTGTGTCCCAGACCCTGTTTGCCAAATTTTAAGCGGGAAGTTATCTCTATGCTTGCCATCAATCACCTCATCAGCGGCTTTCACGATGGCTTTTCCAATGCGTTTATCGAGGTTCTTGAGATCCATATTGGCCAGAGCGGCGGCTTTTTTTTGAATGGCTAAAGCCTTCACAAGTGGTTGAGGCAGAACATCATCACCGATTTTAAAGTTCTCTAAGGAGCGTTGTGTTTGAGCACCCCAATATTTATCGGCTGGTACATTAATTTGACCAATGGAGTCTATCTCAACGCGCGTATTATTTTTAGGCATTCTTGCAACCTTTCCTTGTGAGGAGGATAACTCCATTCTATAATCTTGTTAAAAGCATACACAAGAGATTGTCAAAGAGGTGTAAAGACATGTCAAAAAACAAAGATAAATTCGATACGATTGTCACTGTTGCTGTCGCTGCTATTTTTTTTGCTGCTATTCTTTATGTTTTCCTTGAAGGACAAAATCATTCTTCTACCTCTCAAAAACAGGAACCATCATCCATCGAGAACACAGCATCGATCGGCGGCCCCTTTATTCTAACATCACATCTTGGCGAAACTATTACAGATCGCTCCTGGCCAGATCAATTCTTACTCATCTTTTTTGGTTTTACACACTGTCCCGACGTTTGCCCCACTGAATTGGCGAAGATGAAAATGGCTTTTGAAGCCCTTCCACAAAAGATTCAAGACAAAATACAGCCCCTCTTTATTACCATTGATCCTGCACGCGATGACCAAGACACATTGGGTGCTTATGTTGGGCTTTATCATGATAAGCTTGTTGGTCTAACAGGCACACAGGAACAAATTGACGCGGTGGTCAATGCTTACCGCGTCTATGCACAAGCACAAGCCCCTGATGAAAACGGGTATTATGTTGTTGATCACTCAGCATTTATTTACTTGATGCAGCCTGATGGCCGTCTATCTGACGTGTTCTCTCACAGCACCAGTGTTGAAGAACTTGTGAGCGGGATTCAAAGGCAAGTGAATTAATCTTCAAGAAGTGCAGCCAATTTAAGTGCAACACCGGTTGAACCTTCAACCTTCATTTTACCCATCATAACAGCCATATTGGGATCTTTGGTTCCAGAAGCAATGGCTTGAAATACATCTATAGATGTAATCAACGTTGTGTCCGCCTCACCTTGATCACTATCAAAGAATTGTGCTGGCTTTTCTGTGCCATCAATAAAGATGATACCATCATCTCCAAGGTCGAGTTTGACCTTATAACCAATAGCTGGGGCAAATTGCAGTTGCTGTTCTATTTTTTTAATCAATGCATCTAGGCTCATAAAAATCTCCTCTTAACAGATAAGATAAAGCAGAAACATTAATATTTATTCGGGCACCGGCATTTGAATGTCTAGAATATTCTGCACACGACTCTCTAATTCAAAGTAATTCATTTGATCAAAACCATTTAAATTTCCGGTAATAACAGCTTTATTAAGCTGATGACTCATCAAATATTGGGGCTCATTATCAACAATAATATAATCCACAATAGGGTATGTCTCCTTATTGTAATGGCCAAAAAGCCAGAAATCTAGAGCTTCTGTGCGCTTCATATTGCTCTCGATCTGCCAATCTTGATGAAACCGCGCCTGAAGCCCAGCTTGCTCTAGATAAGCCAGCGTATCATCACATTTAAACCGTGAGTCTAGACATAAAACACAATCAATATTATCTAAAAACCGACCATGGACGGGATGTTTCATATTCAACAATTGATTGAAAAGCTGAATAGACTTGGGATTGAAAGTTGAAGAGACACCACCAAATGCACCCTTCGTCCTATCCAGATTGACGCTAAAGAAGACTCCCTCGAAATCGAGGAAAACTACAATTTTAGGGTGAATGACCCTTTTTTCTACATCCGTCATATTCCGATATGACGAAAAATAGATAACACGTCAAATCAATTTAAACAAACCTATTCAGGCTTTATAGCCCCAAACTCGGAGCAGGAGTATTGGTATTATGCATCCATTCACGCGCCTTGCCTGAAGATATATTCACATAATATTTGCCATCTTCCTTATTGAAAACTATCTTTAAGGT
>CAXRKA010000004.1:0-16500 GCA_964231155.1 Alphaproteobacteria bacterium
GGTAGAGCAACTGACTTTTAATCAGTAGGTCCGGGGTTCGAATCCCCGCGTGGTCACCATCTTTTCAGTGATAACAGGCAAATCTTTTGGACACCTGCCATCCACTTCTCCGTTGTACTCACAACACTATTGCTCGGCTGGTTTGATAAAATCAATAGGAAAGCTTAGTTAAAGGCTTCTAAAAGTCTATTTCTTATTCGACATCTTTGGATTGAGGGAAAGAATTATTGGCACCAAGTTTAGTTACACTGATTGATGCTGCTTTATTTGCAATTTCCAAAGCTCTTTGAAGGCCCATATCTCTTGACAGACAGCTCACAAAAACACCACAAAAACAATCACCCGCGCCCGTCGTATCAACAACCTCAACTTTGTGTCCTTGATGGGTCAGAATTTGTCCTTCATAAGCAGCTTTTGAGCCTTTTGCGCCTAATGTCAAAATAATATTCGTCTGGTATTTTTCTGATAAATACAATAGCTCAGCATCAATATCATCGATATCCTGAAAACCATTAATTCTGAAAACCTCTTTTAATTCATGTTCATTAACAATAACAAAGGCACATTGAGCTAATATATCTTCTGGAACTACATAAGAAGGCGCAGGATTCAAAACAACATGAGCGCCCCTCTCGTCTGCTAATGATATGGCTTTATGATTTATATCAGCATTAATTTCATTTTGAACAAGAAGATAATCATCAGCGACTAAATTACTTAGACTCTCAAGATCAGCATCCGTGAATTCATCATTGGCTCCTTTAACCAAAGTAATAGCATTCTCGCCAGCTTGATTAACATTAATTACTGCGGTCCCAGTTGGGTGGTCTGTCAGTTTTATAATTTTATGATTCAAATTGATATTTTGAAAATGACGTTCCAGATTATTACCAAAGATATCATTCCCAATTTTTCCAATAAAAAGTACATTATCACCAAAATTATGAGCTGCAATGGCTTGATTAACACCTTTACCACCTGAAAGAAAATGAATCTCCTGCCCAAATACAGTTTGTCCAGGATGAGGAATTGTTTCTGCTTGAAGAACAATATCCTGATTTATTGAACCAATGATATAAATATTTTGCGCTTTATCTTTTCTTTTTCTGTAAATTATAAGGAATAGTATTAGAGTAAGAGCCGAACCTTGGGTACTCTAACCTCAAATTACGCCTTAATGAATTAGCACAAAGATTTACAATAGTCAATATTGATAACATATATAAGAGTGATTGATCCTTTCAACCACTTAAGAAACTTTATTTTTACCAATAGCTTATATAGTATGTAAAATTAGGAGTAGAATTTATCAAATGGATAGAGAAATTCAAAATATCCGTGCCTTACAAAATGCGCTGAACGATTCAGATTTCGTGAATAAATACGAAGGCAGGCTAATTGCAGCGCATATGGGCAGCGTTATATTCATTCAATCAGATGACATGACAGAGCATGATTTTTATGACACGCTCTATGAGCTTGATCTCAATGCTGGCGACTATGTTGTCTGCCATGTTTATAGAAAAAACGTAGCCCAGCTTGAGATATCATAAAACGTAGCCACCCCGTATTTATTTTTACATAACACAACAAGTATGAACCTATCCCAGTAATTTTTGATTGAGGGGTTCACAGAGTGGATCGAGTATGCGATTCTGGTTGTTGTTCAATCAATAATAAGGAGAAGAGTTATAATGGCCGGTTGATTTGAAGGTTTAAGTGATGGTGCATGGTCGATGTTTGAGGGTTTGTTGCCGCCCAAGCCGTTAAAGAGGGGTCGCGGTTATCCGCGTGCAAATGAGCAGTGTGTTTTAAACAGCATTTTATGGATTTTGATCACAGGATGTCGGTGGTGTGACTTGCCTGATAAGCGTGATATTTTTGCATCTAAATCGAGTTCTCATCGATGGTTACAGCGATGGCAAGAGGATGGAACACTTAATAGAATAGAGCGCGGTATGGTCGAGATGGCCGATTTAACAGGAGAGATTGATTGGAGCAAATCATCAGTCGATGGCTCTTTTTCCCTGTGGCAAGAGCGGCGGTGACCTTGTTGCTTATGGCTATAAAGGCAAATGCGTCACTATTCATTCTCTGGTCGACGCCAATGGCATGCCTCTGACCATTCTCACAACACCTGCTAATATCAACGAACTCAACCTTGTTGAACCTCTTCTCAATCAGATTCATAAACAACCACAATCCCTTTACGCGAATAAATGTTATGTCAATTAAAAAGTGTGTTTTAAGTTATTAGCAAGAAGATAGAAAAACAAAGCTACTATTAAGATTACAACTCAATAATAGAATTATCTATTATTAAAGCCCGATACTTAGCAGTTGCAGCACAGTAAGGCCTTGAAGATACGCATCATTATATTCCACATTTAGAAAACAGAAAATAACAAAAGCGAGTCGATACCATGCCAATACAACTCAAAACCTTTGATGATTACAAAAATGCCTATCAAAAATTCCAAGATGATCGACTGGCCTTCTGGGCGGACGAAGCCGGAGCTTATGACTGGTATAAAACTTGGGATCAGATTCAAACTGGACATTTTAAAGATGGCAATGTGCAATGGTTTGAAGGCGCCAGCCTCAACATCACTGAAAACTGCTTAGATCGCCACCTTCAACATAGAGGGGATAAAATCGCTTATATTTTTGAACCCAATGATCCTAGTGAAGCCTCAACCACTTACAGCTATCAAGAGCTCTATGAGAAGGTGTGCCAATGTGCCAATATGTTAAAGAAATTTGGCGTTCAAAAAGGTGATCGCGTTTGTTTCTATATGGCGATGACACCTGAGATTGCCATCGCAGCTCTGGCTTGTGCTCGTATTGGCGCTGTTCACTCTATCGTTTTTGCTGGCTTTTCATCACAATCTTTAGCTGGACGGATCAATGATTGTCAGGCCAAAATTTTAATTACAACAGACAGCGTTCACCGCGGCAAAAAGATTGTTCCTCTAAAAGACATTGCCGATGAAGCTCTAGAAAACTGCCCTTCAATAGAAACAACAATTGTTCATAACCGTAACAATGCCAATATCAGTCTGGTTGATGGTCGTGATCATTGGTGGCATGAAGAAATAGACACCATGGATACAAACTGTCCTGCTGAAATCATGCAAGCTGAGGATCCGCTTTTCATCCTCTACACATCTGGTTCAACAGGACAACCCAAAGGTGTTGTTCATACTTGTGGTGGCTATATGGTCTATGCTGGCTATTCTTATCGCCATGTCTTTGGTGTTGGACAAGATGATATCTATTGGTGTACAGCTGATGCCGGATGGATCACTGGCCATACTTACATTATATACGGGCCACTCCTTGAAGGCACATCAAGCATTATATTTGAGGGCGTGCCCACCTTTCCTGACGCTGGACGGTTTTGGCAAGTTGTTGACAAGTACAAAGTCACGCATTTCTATACTGCTCCAACAGCTATTCGTGCTCTTATGTGCTGTGGGGATGAATTTGTGGATAGCTATGACTTATCCAGTTTAAAAATATTAGGCACAGTTGGTGAACCCATCAACGAAGAAGCCTGGCATTGGTATCATGAAAAAATTGGCAAAACAAACTGCGCTATTGTTGATACCTGGTGGCAAACCGAAACAGGTGGCATTATGAGTTCGCCCCTTCACGATGTCACACCAACAAAACCGGGCTTTGCAACCTTACCACTGCCCGGTATCCAGCCGATCATAGTTGATCATAAAGGCAACGAGATTGGGGGCAATAGTGTTGAAGGCAACTTATGTATCAAATACCCTTGGCCTTCAGTGGCAAGAACAGTTTATGGCGATCATAAACGTTATATGCAGACGTATTTCTCAACCTATCCTGGCTATTACTTTACAGGTGATGGTTGCCGCCGAGATAAAGATGGGCTCTATCGCATTACTGGACGGGTAGATGACGTACTGAACGTCTCAGGGCATCGTCTTGGTACAGCAGAGATAGAAAACGCTCTTGATGAACACGAATGCGTCGTGGAAACGGCTATTGTTGGTTACCCACATGACATCAAGGGACAAGGTATCTATGCCTTCCTTATCTGTAACGGTGATGTCTCAGATACGGCTCAGTTTAAAACTGAACTTTTAGAGACTGTGACTAAGATCATTGGCCCGATTGCCAAGCCAGACAAAATACAAATCGTCCCAGCCTTACCGAAAACACGCTCTGGAAAAATTATGCGCCGTATTTTGAGAAAAATTGCAGCCAATGACACAGATAACTTAGGTGATACATCAACATTACTTGATCCAAGTGTTGTTGAAGCGATTAAAAATGGTCAAGCGATTTAACTCTGAAGTGAATGAAATTCATCAGCTACACGTTTAGCTGTGCCATGCGCCAACGTCCAGCCCAAAGCGCCATGACCGCAATTCAAATGCAGATTCTTATACTTTTCACTTTGTCCTAAGACCGGCATATCATCTGGTGTCATTGGACGGTGCCCTATGGCGACTTCTGCATTTGAAAGATCAAGATCTGGAACAACATCTTTAATACGTCGTTTCATATCATCAACAACTGCTGGATTGATCTGATAGTCCTTTGACTCGAAATGCTTAAACGCTGTAATACGCAAAGCACCATTATCAATCGGTGCAAAAACCATAAAATGCTCACGTACAGTAATATTCGTCTCTGGACGCTTATTGGCATTGGGTATAGTCAAGGAATAGCCCTTTACAGGGTATAATCCAATACGAACACCCAAAGGTTTCAACATTTTCTCCGCTGCCCACCCAGCGCACACAAATACATGCTCAGCCACGATACGGCCATTATTTGTATCTATACCTGTAATCTTATCACCTGATCGTATCAACTTATTGACAGAGGTTTCATATTGGAAATGAATACCACATTCCTTTTTTAGATAGGTTTCAAGATGGTCACAAAATGTTTTACAGTTGCCCACGGCTTCATCACGCACAAAAATGCCGCCTGCTATATTTGTTTTGCAATCACCTAAGAAAGTATCATGTTTTAAAGCATCTTCTGCTGATAGAACCTGATACATAGATTGTGGTGTATTGATAGACTTTAAGCTCTGTTCATAGCCTTTCATGCCTTCTGCTGTCTGGAATAAATGCAGTTTACCATTGAGCTGATAACCAAAAGACATATCCAGCTTATCTTTCATATCCAGCAAAAGTGAGCGGCTTTCCTCTGCCAAAGAGACAACCGTTGAGAGTTTTTGCTCATAATGGCTTCCAATGCCAGACAAAAGCACACGCAATGACCAAATCCAGAACTTATAATCTAAGATTGATGTCAAACGCAACCGCTGATCACGACTGTCCAGTAAGGTCGGTATATTTTTAAATAAGCGCATTGGCTCCATAGGAGAGACATAACGATAACAAAGCTGCGCTCCATTAATTCCACTGGTTCCCATTGCTGGGCCGGTGCTTGAGTCAATCACGGTTATATCTTTATAACCATGCTCTGTTAGGTAATAAGCGGTAGTTAGACCAACAACCCCTGCGCCAATAATAATGATACGTGACATGTTTGCTTTTAAATACTTTATTCAATACACACGAGACTGCTCTAAAAAGTATAAAATAATGCAAAGATCATCAAAATGACAATACGCTCGTATGATTCCTCACAATGCTCCAATAATCTTAACTCCAAACAAGACAGAGCTGATATATTATAGGTTTAACTTATTAGGGTTGTGCGGAACAAGTAAGTGAGAAAGAAAATATAAGCAAACAACAATTTATGAAGAAAAAACCAGCTTTAAGCAATGTTGACTATAGTTTGATCAACAATAAACAGCCACCAAGAGTGATGATTGTTGAAGATGATGTTTTTACAATCGAATTTTTGAGTACTTTCTTAACTCGCGCTGGTTATCAAGTCGTTACAGCCAATAATGGCCAGGAGTGTCTTAGCATACTCAGTGTGGAGTACAATCATATTGATGTTATTCTTATGGATCGTGAAATGCCTATTCTTGATGGTATAGAGACTGTTGGCCTTATCAATGACGATCCTGAACATTCAAAGATTCCTGTGATTATGCTCACATCCGCCGACACGCGAGAAGATGTTCTAGAAGGTCTGGAAGTTGGTGTTTACCAATATCTTACAAAACCTATTGATAAAACGATGCTGAATATCTTGGTTAAGAATGCCACCAGAAAATCACGTCATAACAAAATTCTAGGCATTAAGCTCAAACAGCACCGACGTGGGTTTGGCATGCTCAGCAAAGCCGAGTTTGAATTTAGAACAATTCATGAAGCTGAAAGCTTAGCCGCCTTTATTGCACATTGTTTCCCTGATCCAGAAAAGATCTTATGGGCTGTTTATGAACTGATGATCAATGCTATAGAACACGGCAATTTGGCTGTCGACAAAGAAGACCGTGCCAATTGGGTGACCTTGAATATTTGGGAAAAAGAGATCGAATATCTTTTAACCATGCAAGAGCATAAGAAGAAAAAAGTGTCTTTAAAGTTTAGTCGTCGTGCAGAAGGCTTTTATATTACGATTGAGGATGAAGGCGATGGTTTTGATTGGGAGAAATATACCAATATAGACCTCAAGAATATCGACAAAGAGCTGGGCCATTCTATTGTTCAAGCCCGCGACACAGCTTTTGATCATCTGACTTATAATGACAAAGGCAATCAAGTGATTGCCTTTGTCGCCACAGAATAAAATATCTTTCTAGTTAAGGACGGATCTCAAGCTTAACTGCGCCTTTTGGTGGGATATGAGCTCTTACACCGTTATAGAAAATTCGCTCTTCACCTGTCTTAAGAGATGTTGCTTTAACCCAATGGTTGGGTGACTTTGCTGTATCTTTGTTATTCAGAACAAATTGATTATATAAAGCGGTATACATTTTGTTGAATTGGCTTTCAGTGGTCTTAATATTTTCATTGATAGGAAAATATTGATCAAGTAATTCTAGAGCATCATCAGAAACCTGTTCAAATTCTCTAGGTCCCCAGTCAATATTAGTCATTTGGTCATACTTTACTTTCATTAAAACGTTATCGCCAATCTTGAATACGCCGTATTTTATTGCCTTAATTGGATAAACTTCTGCACCAAATTCATCCTTTGGTGCCTCGTTAATATCCTCCAATATATCTTCCAGGTAAGTCAGATGTGTTTCTTCATGAAATTCAACAGCCCGGCCATTAAACTCTTTTATTAGAATAGAATGGTCAACAAATCCAGGAAGGCTATGTTTTGAAGAATTGCTTTTAATTGAATGGCTCAATTTAACCTTGTTCATAGAAAGAATTTCTAGAATAAGATTTGCGGCATGAGGATAAAGCTTTTGATCATCAGTGACTTGAGCAACATATGGTCCAACCAATTCGTTGGCCTTCTCATAAGTCTTGTATTCTGTATCTATCGCCGTATAACTAGTCTCATCATATTGTCTTTTACGAACTTGAAGAATTTCAGATGTACCATCCGCCTTTTTGTAAACCAGCCCTGAAACTTCAGTGCGTCCATATCCATAAACACTGTATGGGACAAAAGCATCAACATTCTTAATAAGTTCATCTACAAATTCTTTATCTGCACTTATTAATTTTAAAACAGCTTCTTTAACTTCATTCTTCTTTTCTTCTAAATAGTCAGGCTTTGCGCCCAATTCTTCAGCATTCCGTCCAAATAGTTTTTTGGTTATATTACGTATTTTCATCTTATTTTCCTTTTTTTTTATAAGATTGTAATTCGATAATACCGCAAAATATTTATTATGTCAAGATAAAAGAGGCACTTAAAATAACTCCATATATCCTGAGAAAGTGGCAGGCGAGAGATAAAATGAATCAATCTAAAGAAAAATGGGGTGTGTTGAACTCCTTTGAGTTCAAATCTTCTACACTGACTATTGCGGGGCACAAAAAATCTTGCTAAATTATTTAAATTGTTTTGATATATGATATTGGCAAAAAACTGATCTTTTCTTTTTCAACGCATTCGAAAGCTAACAGATATCCCTCTTGAAAATAGAGAAGATTTTTTGTTGGTCTTCTTTGAAAAAAAATAAAGGTAAAAGTATGGGCACGCTATTACAAGATACAATTAAGCGATGCGATGAAAAGCTTCGTATTGAAATTAATAGGATGCCTGACGAGGGCATAAAAGAGCTGCCGACAAAGCTGTACCCGTTTATCTGGTATTTCATCCGACAGGTCAAAGGTCCGACTCTTGGCATTGCGATCACAGAAGGTATTTTTGCTCTTCTCATCTCCGTCATGTTTTGGTATGTTGGAGCATTGGTCGAGCAAGGTGATTATGGCGCAGCTATGTTATGGCTTGGCGGCGCATTGCTACTGATCCGATTTGTTACGGGAACATTAGCGGAGATTCTTTATCACCTGATTTACATCCCTTATGTCTGTAACGTGGTGCGGCATCAGCTCTACTGGTACACGGCGCGACAGCCCTTATCATTCTTTCAGAATGATTTTGCCGGACGCATAGCCAATAGGCTGCAACAAATCGGGTCAAGCCTACCCGATGCGGTTAAATCTACGATTGGTGCTGTCTGGTTTGCTGTCGTATTCACAATCAGTAATCTTTACTTTTTGTCGAGCGTCAATATATATCTGGCTTTGCCGCTTGTTGTTTGGTTGATCGGCTATATTCTTGTGCTTTGGCATTTTACGCCGAAAGTGCAAGCGCGCTCAAAAGCACATTCCGAAGATTTTAGTACCTTCATGGGACAATTGGTTGATAGCTTTACAAATGCTCTGCCAATCAAATATTTTGCGCGCACGAAGCATGAGGATCAGCGTGTGCTCGGTTTACTAAACCAACACAGTAAGAGCCTGCGTCATGCAACTGGTACAATCTGGCTGATGAGTTTTATCATTGATATTTTGAACACTATGCTTTTGGTTTCAACTGCGGCTGTTGGGTTCTGGCTGATTGAAACACAAGGCCAATCTGGAATTGCAGCAATGGCCATGGCTTTGCCAATGGTCTTGCAAGCCACCTTCCAATCAGGATGGATTATGTATGAGGTCTCTGGCATTTTTGAAAATCTCGGTAATGTGCAAGAAGGCATTGATCTCCTTACCAAACCACACGCGGTTGTCACGAAAAAAGGAGCAAAGGATTTGAAAATTGAAGGCAAACCTGCCTCAATCACCTATAAATCCGTTTGTTTTGATTATGACCGCCAAGAGGGCATTGACACAAAACCTGTGCTTGAAAATTTTGGCCTGTCTATTCCGGCAGGGCAAAAAGTTGGCTTAGTGGGGCGCAGCGGGGCAGGAAAATCAACAATCACCAATTTGATTGTTCGTGCCTATGATGTACAAAGCGGTAAAATCCTGATTAACGGTCAAAACATTGCTAATGTAACACAGCATTCCTTACGAAGCAGTATCACTGTTGTGACACAGGAAAGTTATCTCTTTCACCGATCCATCCTGGATAATATCCAGTACGGCAAACCCGATGCTACAATGGATGAAGTGATCGAGGCGGCTAAACGTGCCAGTGCACATGAGTTTATCCTGAGCCTTGAAGATAAGGAAGGCCGAAAAGGCTATGAGGCTCATGTTGGTGAGCGTGGGGTTAAACTCTCTGGTGGTCAAAAACAGCGGATCGGGATTGCCCGTGCGATCTTAAAAGACGCACCGATCCTCATTTTGGATGAGGCAACATCTGCGCTAGATAGTGAGAGTGAACATGCCATTCAAACGGCACTGGAAAGCATCATGGATAAGAAAACCGTGATTGCGATTGCGCACCGTCTCTCGACCTTGCGTCAGATGGACAGAATTATTGTTATGAATGCTGGGCAGATTATTGAAGACGGCACACATGATGAATTGGTTCAGAAAGATGGCGGTCACTATGCAAAGCTGTGGCAAATGCAGTCAGGCGGATTTTTAGGAGAAGAAAAATGAGACATATAATCAGAAAATATACTTCTAAAAGTGTAAAAGAGTTGGCCGCCGCGCAAGTGTTTGACATATTATTATACGCCTTTATGGTCATAGCTACCACCTCAGATTAGGAGAAAGAACTTTGACAGAGCGACACAAGGGAAAAGAATATGACTTTATCAACCAGTTAGAGGCTGGCCAAGAACGTGAAGACAAGCTTAAAGCTGCCCTTAAAGATGGAAAATTCGAAGTTAAATCCGAAAGAAATCTTTGGCATGAAACAGGTAATATCGTTATCGAATTTGAAAGCTATTCAAAGCCATCTGGTATAGCTGCAACTGATTCTGACTACTGGGCACATGAATTAAGAACACTTGACGGCGAAACATTGGTTTATTTGATGTTCCCCAATAAACAGCTCAACAAAATTTGCAATCAGCTTATGAGTGAAAGTGATAAAAATTGGCGTGTAGGTGGTGAAAATAAAGCTCAAAAAATGATTCTACTAAAGTTATCAAAGCTTTTTGAACGTCTTCCAAATATGGAAGGCCCTGGAGATGAGAATTTTACAGGCTATAAAAAACAGAAATAATCGCTTACGTAGCAATTCCACCCAGTGTCTCACCACCATCAACAGGTATGCAAGCACCATTTAAATATGATGTTTTTGCATCCACTAAGAAATTCACAACTTCAGCTACCTCTTCCGGCTTTCCAACACGCCCTGATGGGTTCAGCTGAAGATAATCATCTAAATCTTGTTGATTATCAAAAGCATTCTTCAACATATTTGTATCAATCGGGCCTGGCAAAACAGCATTCACTCTAACACCCGTTTTTGCCTCTGACAGTGCCATAGATTTGGTCAACATGATAAGTGCCGCCTTACTGGCGCAATAAGCTGGAGACTGAGCCTCAGGAACCACCCCCAGACCAGACGCAATATTAATCACAGCTCCTCTGTTGCTTCGCAAGAGTGGCAAAGCATATTTTGCTGTTAAAAATGCCGCTGTTACATTTACATCAAAAGTGCGTTGAATATCAGAAAATTCTAAGCTTTCAACTCCACCTACAGTATAAACTCCTGCACAATTGATTAATACATCCAGCTGACTGATATCAGAAAATGCCTTTTTAATGGCCAATTCGTCTGAAACATCCAATTGGAAATATGTGCAATCATAATCTGGCTTTTTTAAATCAAAGCAAATAAACTGATTACCTTTAGCAATCAAAGACTTAGCTATAGCACGACCTATACCACTTGCAGCGCCTGTTATAAGTATGTTCTTCATTACAATCAGCACACAGATTATCAAGAAAATGGAGGTGTATTGAACCCCTTTGAGTTTGAATTCTCTACACTCACCATTGTGTTGCAACAAATAATCGCCCTGAAAACAATAGAAAGCAAGTTTTATGTTGCAACACCTTGTGCTGCTTTGATTTCTGCCCTTGGTATGACTTCAATCATCATAACACTGCTGTCCCGTTAACTTTCAAAACAATTTCGCCTGATTGTCATTGCCTACGTTGAGTTTTATAGGTACGCCTTTTAGCAAGGCCATCAAATCTCGTTTTTCAAAAAGATTAAGTTGTAACATACGAAGAATTTGCTGCATGCTTTGGTGAATTTTTGATTGAAACTTCAAAAAAGCGATAATTAAATAAACGCACATGGCAACCCAAATTTGCGTCATGACAGCATTCTTGCTTGTACCGATGAATGTCTTGATTTTCAAGTTTTGCTTAATCCATTTGAAGAACAATTCAACTTGCCATCTGGATTTATACAAGTTTGCTATTGTGTTTGCTGCAAGCGACATGTTGTTGGTCAGAAAAACATAATGTTTTCCGGTCAACTCATCACGATAACCAACACGACGCAAGTTAACCGGGCATTTTTTAGCGGTTATTGCGCCGGTGAAACTGATTATTTGGTCTGAGGTAATACCTTTTGATTTAATCACTTTGCGCCGTTCAATAATCTTATAGCAAGCGTTCGACTTAAGACGAGTCACAAAGAAAACACTTTGTTCATTCAATTGGTTATACCAAGAATAATCATTGTACCCTTTGTCAACAACGACAATACTGTTTCGTGGGAACTGAATAGCTTTTGCCTGTGTACTATCATTCCCCTTTCCGTCAGTGATCGTGACAAATTCTGGTAGGTAACCATTGTGATTCAGTCCAACATGGAGCTTAACTGCGCCTTTAGTTGAACGAAATTTCGCCCACGGAAAAACTGACAAACACAGATCAATTGTGGTTGCATCCATTAAGTACAGCGTATTTTTGAATCTGAATTGATGTTTAGGTGACTTGGTTTGACAGCGTGAGAGCAAACGTTCAAAAAGCGACTCATAAAGGCTATAGGGTTTGTCTTCGTTAATGCGCGATAAAGTGGTTCGGGTCAGTCGCGCTGTACCCAAGTGATACAAACGATGCATCTGAGCCGTCATGTTTTGAACAATATCTCGTAGGCTGGTGCGACCAGACAATTATGCAATCATCAGGGTCACAAATTGCGACCATCGTATGGCTTTCCGGAAACTTCTACCTTGATGATGCTTGTTTGCCAAACTTTCAAATTCATGTCTCGGAATCAGCTTCAGTATTTGGGAAAGAATTGTATTATGATGGCTCATGGTCTGTATCACCTTATGTTTATTGGATTTCTTTGCAGAACCATTATAAATTAATGGGCGATTACAGACCTACTTAAGCTCCACTTAACGGGACAGCAGTGTCATCATAATGGAAGTACCGTACTAATTGTGGGCTCGTCTGATAATTCTGAAAAATAAGAAGAACGTCAGTTTTTTTCTTAAAATTAAGAGAAAAAAGCAAGTATTTT
Organism: Alphaproteobacteria bacterium; assembly: GCA_964231155.1. Taxonomy (GTDB): domain Bacteria; phylum Pseudomonadota; class Alphaproteobacteria; order Micavibrionales; family SZUA-601; genus CAXRKA01. The sequence continues at coordinate 12,772 of CAXRKA010000004.1, forward strand.
TTCTTTAATGGTCTTTTGTTCCTGCAAAATCGGCTTTTTTCCGATTTGCAGGCGCAATAAGCCTTAGGCAGGTAGTAATTGTATTTTTTCAATCCCTAAACTGATCACTCTTTTAAGGTTAAATGCCAGTGCACGAATACCCACCTGAAACTGCACCTTAGCCAAACCTCGATAACGTACGCGTTTATTGCGATGCGCAAAAACTCGCTCGTAAGGTGAGCGTAATACAGAAAGCCAACCATCTTTACGGCGATTTTTTCCTTTCATGTTGTTTTTCTTAATCGTCGCATCATGACAGCTTTTGCGCTTGAGTGTTTCTTGTGCCGGGCGAACACAATACCCTTTATCACCGAAGACAGCACCACCGTTAGGGCACACATGAGTCAAACCTTGTGCATCTGAAACTTCAGCTGAGGTTGCTGCAACCTTGTTAATTAAACCACTTTGCATGTCCACTGAAACATGTTCTTTATACCCAAACCAAAACTTGTTGTTACCCTTACAGCCAAATCGGGCTTGATGATCAGCTGCCACTTCAGGGGCCGTTTCATTATTAAACTTTTCAAGCCCCGCTTGAATCGCTTTATCTCGATCATCCCAGGTAGTTAGTTTGCTGACCAATTGACTGGCATCAACAAAGGTAAATACCTCTCGAATAAGTCCCATACTTTTTAAACTGTCACGTACTTGATTAAAAATATTCATCAATCTTTTTGTACCCAGGCGTTTACGAAAATCACCAAAGTAGCTGTGGTCGGGGCTTTTCTCACCGAAAGATAAATCACACAACCATTTACCTGCGTTGTTCTCTTGAAGGTAGCGCTCCATCTCTCGATCACTTAAATCTTCTATGAATTGCAGCACTAAAGCACGAAGACCAAATTCAACACCTCTTTCTTTACGTCCTTTGCTTGAATACAAGTCTTGATAAGGCTTGCTTAGTTGTGAAAACGAAATAACTTGATCTAAGCGACGGTATGGGTGAGTGCTCGAAACTAAGCTATCTAAACTTAGAAACAAAGAGGTTTGGTCTCGCTTGCTCATAAAACTATAAAAACAATGACATTTAATTCGGACTAAATTATCGCATTTTTTTGACAATTAACCGACAGTCCCTTGAGCTCTTGGATATCCGGTAAAGCTTTGGGTTTAGAGCATTTAGCCCGCTTGCCGTATTTGGAGGCCTTCATGAATCCACATATTAATCACCGCATTATTTAAGGTGATTATAGGCGCTATTCACCGCAAGGATAAGATAAATCACCGCAAAATATGCGGCAATTAAGTCTGATGTTAACTGCATTTCAACTGAACAACCATATTGCCGAGGCTGGCAATATGGTCATGCAGATGCTTGAGTATACTCATCCAGCCAGCAGAAGATATTGACCAATTTCATCTGCTCCACAGTGCCGTATTGGATTTCCAACAGCTTGGGATTGGCGACCAATAATGCCACACATTGCGCTCGGGAGACAGAATTCAGACGGCTTAAATTTTGCCATGTGACACCGAGACTTTATTTCAGAACTTTTTCGTTAATCCAAACCTAAAAACAGGGTTTTTGCCGTTACCACCTTGTATTGGTGTATCAATGGGTTTGGTAAGTGGGAATGCAAGAGCAGTATCAAATATAAAGCCATCGTTATGATGTATTTTTGTGCCAAACCCTGCTGATGCGGCTGATATCTGGTCAATAGCGGCATTGCCTTTATTCCAAACTTTACCGATATCATAAAACAGATACGGATTGATTTGATGATTTTTGATGGGCTTAAGGCCTGCATAGCTCAGCTCAGCGGATGCAGCAATGCCATGATCACCAGTGATTTCCGAAGAATCATAAGCACGGCCAAAGCTTTGCCCGCCATAGCCAAATTCTTCAGAAGAAAACAGCGAGCTTGAAGCCCATTGCCCCGCAAGGCTGGTGTTTAGAAATAAGGAATTCCCCAGGTAGTCCTGTCGACCATAATAAGCATCGAGCTTGGTAAAATTAGGATTGGCATCGGCGCGGGAGAGATTAAGATCGCCCTCATCACTCCCGTCAAATATCCCTAGACCTTTTGAGACGTCCAGGGAGATCAGATTACGCCCTTGATATGGATCGGTAAAATCATATGTTGCGCCAAGACGAAACGTACGTATTCTATCGCGCGTGAGCGGCGTACCAAATGTATCGGTATTACTATTAAGGCTATCTAACCGTGCAGATAGTGTTAGATTTTTATTGCGCTGACGAATGGGGCGCCAGCTTGCCCCAATCCCCCATAATAAACTATTACTTTTAATCTCTCTATCTTCCAGTGTATATCCTGTCGTAGATTTAGTGGCAGAGAATAAAAAATCAAGCTCCACAGATGGAGTGATTTGAATGTGGTGGGCAACACTCCCTAAAAGAAGATCATCATTAGCATTAGGTAATGCAGCCTGTGTAGAGAGCGTTGTTTTATGATAATCAATGAATGAATGTTCAAGCGTAACGCCGCCTCTGTAAGGGCCAACAAAGCGTGAGCCATAATTATGGGTGGTGAGCGTTATTTGAGGAGATAAAGGTTTTTCTTGTTCAAGCCTTAATATTACCGCACCATCACTTACCGTGTCTGATTTGGCTAATACGGCCTTGAAATTGAGCCTATACAGATCATTGAGCCTTAAAATCTGACTTTCCAGATATTGTGCTTTAATCGGCCTTTGAGCTGTTATATCGGATATGATCTCTTGAACAAGGTGATCATCCTGATTTTTACCTGCTATCTCAACGGCGCCTATATAGCCTTCAATCACTTTTATGTGGATTCTGCCTGCATCGGCCTTTTGTGCCGGAACATAAGCACGGGATAGAAAATACCCTTCATCCTTATAGGTTTTGGAGATAGAGCCTGCCAGATCCCAGAGTAATGCGGCAGACACTTCTGTTCCAATTTTATCCTGATACAGGGCTTCAAAGCGTGTCTTTTCAAACACGCTCATGCCTTCAATTGTAACCGAGTTTAGAGTAAATAAGAGTTCATCCGCCCCTTCAGGTGCGCTTGCCTGTGCGCTTTTATCAAATTCTAGTGCCGGCTTTGCGGTGCTTTGTCGCTTACTTTGCTCAAGGCTTTGTTCATTTCGGATACGTCCAGGATCAACAGAGCCAGGCAATTGCTGCGCATGAGCAATACTTGTTACTGTGAAACAAATTATGAATGAGAAAATATCGTACCGTGTCAATGCTTAAATCCAATCCTCTTCAATGTCCTACTTTATTAATGATTAGTTAAATGGTTTATACTACAGTAGTATTCGGCTTTAAAGTTATTTTTTATCTGGAAATTTCAATGCATAAACAACTTTTAACAACAACTGCACTCGTTTCCTTGTCGTCTTTCATGGCAATAGCTGCAGCTATAATTATAACACCAAATATCGCCCAAGCCAATCCAGAAGATGGGCAGGTGGTCGGCGGTTCTGCAACGATTTCGGAAAGTGATAAAAAGCTCGATGTATATCAACATAGTCACAGGGCTGTAATTGACTGGCGCAGTTTTAATATCGAGATAGATGAACATACGCAGTTTCATCAACCCTCATCCAATGCAACAGCCCTCAATCGCATTAATGATATCAACCCCTCGCGCATTGCCGGACAATTAAGCGCCAACGGGAATATTATTCTGGTCAATCCCAACGGTGTATTTTTTGAAGGGACAAGCCGTGTGGATGTGAACGGGATTGTTGCCAGCACGGCCA
>CAXRKA010000005.1:0-5301 GCA_964231155.1 Alphaproteobacteria bacterium
GGCACGTTCCGAGAACACTATTTGTCATTGAAAGATGCTGTGGCTAAATTTGGTTCAGAAACCGTGTTTCAAATTCCATCTTTAGCACGTCTCTATCACAAAACAGATGGTTTATCAGAACAGGTCTCTGTTCTCGAAGCGGTCTTACCTGATGGTTTGGCCTTTGATTATACCGTTATCTTAAAATATCAAGGTGAAGACACGCCTATAGTACAACGCCGTTTATCACAGTCTCCCTTTATCAATTTCCGTTGGTTGAAATCACCTGGTGAAATTTATGGCCGTTCACCCGTCATGAAAGCGTTGCCGGATATTAAGACAGCCAATAAGGTGGTCGAACTAATATTGAAAAATGCATCAATTGCGGTGACAGGGATTTGGCAAGCCGATGATGACGGTGTATTGAACCCTGCCAATATCACACTCAAACCTGGAACAATTATCTCCAAAGCTGTTGGATCTTCTGGTCTCAAGCCATTAGATATGCCTGGGAATTTTGATGTGTCTCAACTTGTACTTGAAGATTTACGCCGTCGTATCAATCACGCTATGTTGGCTGATCGATTGTCTCAGATCTACGATCGTAGAATGACAGCAACTGAAGTGTTAGAGCGTTCATCTGAAATGGCACGCTTACTAGGTGCGACCTATGGCCGGTTACAATCAGAACTTTTGCTCCCGATCACACAGCGTGCTTTTAGCATTCTCAAAAGACGTGGTGAAGTACCGGATATTCAGATTGATGGCCGCACTGTCGCTTTTGATGATCGCTCGCCATTGGCGCGTGCGCAAGCCCAACGTGATGTTCAATCAACATTATCCTGGATTACCAATGCAGTGAAACTTGGGCCGGATGCAGCCATGGCTGTCAATATCCCAAATGCTGTACGTTGGCTAGGCAAAACGCTGGGTGTGCCAACAGAATTGATGCGCAGTGAGATTGGTCCACAGCCATTAACAGATCCGGTTTTGAATGAAGCCGAAGTCTTAGAACAACCCAATCAATAACATCATCCATCATCAACAAAAGGAGATATCATGGATAACAACGATAAAAACCTACTGAAACAGGATGTGTCTTCAGCCAATATTGAAGAAAAGGCTGTCAACGATGATCGTCCTGAAAATGTCCCAGAAAAATTTTGGGATCCTAAAACAAAATCTATTCGCACTGAAGCTTTGCTCAAATCTTATAGTGAGCTAGAGAAGATGATCGGTCGATCAACGCTCTTTGACCCAGAGAAAGATGAGCGCTCTAAGCTGTATAAAATGTTTGGTGTGCCTGAAAAGGCTGAAGACTATGCGCCAGATGTTGAGAAAAAGCCATTTGAGCGTGATATGTCTATGGAGCAACGCCTTCATGAGAAGGGCTTTAACCAAGAGCAGCTTCAAGAGATCTATGATTTGGCAGAGGAGAAGCTTGTGCCATTGGTTGTAGAGCTTGCACGTGAATTTGAAGCAGATCGTGAAGTCGAGCGCCTAGTTAATCATTTTGGGAGTGAAGAGCAGTGGCAAGAAGTTTCACGCCAGCTCTATCAGTTTGGCTCTAAGCACCTACCTCAAGAGGCTTTCAAGGGTTTGTCTTCATCATTTGAGGGTGTACTGGCTTTGTACAATATGATGAAGAATAATGAGGGGCTTGAGTTTGCGTCTAGTTCAGATGCCGGTTACACCTCTGGCGCCAATGAAGATGAGTTGAAATCCATGATGAAAGATCCACGTTATTGGCGTGAGAAAGACCCAGCTTTTGTAAAGAAAGTTACAGATGGATATAAGGCGCTCTATAACGAATAAATATAATCAATCCCTCTAAAACCCTAAAAACAAACTCAATATGGTCCCCGTCAAATGCGGGGGCTTCTTTTTTGAAGAAAGGATAATACTATGGCTTTGTCAGATGTTGCTTTATGTACACGGGCATTAATCCGTATCGGCGCGGCACCCATAAGCTCTTTTGAAGATAATACAGCAGAAGCTGAGGTGGCAGGCGCACTTTATGAGCCAACACGTGATGGGTTGTTGTCGGCCTATCCATGGAGTTTTGCGACAACACAACGCACGCTGACGCCATTGGTGGATGCACCTACAGCAGATTATGATTATGCGTATCAACTGCCCAGTGATTTTCTACGATCCATTTCTGTTGGCCAATCAGGACGGGGCCGAGGGCTAGAGTTTCGTATTCATGGCCGAGAGCTACATGCCAATGTCGATAGTATTGTGCTGAGCTATATTTACCTGCCCAGCGAAGGCACAATGCCACCGTTTTTTGAACAATGCTTGATTGCTTACTTGAGTGCTGAGTTTTGCTTGCCACTGACAGAAAGCTCAACACGTGCAGAATTGTTGTTTAAGCAAGCTGAAGATCTATTCCGACGCTCTAAATACATTGATGCACAACAAGATACCCCTAATCGTCTAGAAAGTTATTCTCTGATTGATGCGCGTGGCCAAGGAGATTAGTCATGACACGGAACAGAATTGTTAAAACCAATTTTACAAGCGGAGAGATATCTCCGGATCTTTTAGGGCGAGGTGATTTAAGAGCTTATGATAACGGTGCACGAACGCTCACCAATGTTATTATTCAGCCAACAGGCGGTGTGCAGCGCAGACCAGGGTTTTATTTTGTTGATGGCGTGGCCGGGCCAGCACGTCTTATCGATTTTGAATTTAATACTGAGCAATCTTATCTTTTGGTGTTGAGTGATCAGAACATCGCTATTTACCGCAATGGTGTTCAGCGCGCCAATGTGTCTGTACCGTGGACAGAAGATCAGATTGATCAGGTGATTTGGACACAAAGTGCAGATACATTGCTGATGACGCATCCTGATGTGGCGCCAAAAGTTCTGTCTCGACTATCGGATACAAGTTGGGTCATAGAAAATTGGGATTATATTGAAGATGCGGATGATGGCCGTCTATTCCAGCCGTATTATAAGTTTGCATCAGATGCATCCACTTTGACACCATCAGGAACAAGTGGCTCAATTACCTTTACGGCAAGTGAGTCCGTTTTTGAAGCAAGTCATGTTGGAACACGTCTCCGTTTTCGTGGTGTTGATGCAGAAATCACAGCGTTTAGCTCTTCAACCGTTGTCACTGCAACGTTACAAGCAACACTGACAGATACTGACCTTTCAGTGGATTGGTCAGAGCAGTCTTTCTCTGCTGTGCGTGGTTATCCAATTGCTGTGGCTTTTCACCAAGACCGATTGGTGATTGGTGGTTCAAGAGATTTGCCTAATAGAATGTGGTTTTCTAAATCGGGTGATTTGTTCAACTTTGATCTGGGTGAGGGCTTGGATGACGAGGCCATTGAGTTTGCTATTTTGTCTGATCAGGTCAACGCTATACGGGCCTTATTCTCAGGCCGGCATTTACAGGTTTTTACAAGTGGCGCGGAATGGATGGTGACGGGTACACCTTTAACGCCACAAACGGTGCAGATATTGCGCCAAACACGTATTGGTTCACAGACAGAACGTTACATTCCGCCAGTGAATGTAGATGGTGCCACACTTTATGTGGGCCGCACTGGTAAAGAACTCAGAGAGTTTCTTTATACAGATGTTGAACAAGCCTATACATCAAATGATTTAGCGCTCTTAGTGCGCCATATGTTTGATGCACCAGTTGATCAGGCCTTTGACCCGATACAGCGTGTTGTTTTCTTGCCTTTAGAAGATGGCTCTATAGCGGCTTTGACGATTTACCGTGCTGAAAAGGTGACGGCATGGTCGCGTATTATAACAGATGGTGCTTTTGAATCTGTGGCCGTTGTTGGTGATCATACCTATGTTCTTGTTCGCAGAACCAATAATGCCAGACGTATTGAGCGTATGGATACATCTGTCTTCTTGGATTCAGCACTTGAGGGCCAGGTCCAAATCCCTACAACCACCTGGTCAGGCCTGGATCACATTGAGGGTGAAACCGTCACAGTCATTGCTGATGGTGCCATTGTTGGTGATCATGTGGTCTCCAGCGGCCAGGTTACGCTTGAAGAGGCGGCATATCAGGTGCAAATCGGTTTGCCATTTAGCCATGTTATTCAGCCATTGCCGCCTAATGACCTCACGATCAATGGCGCAGGGCGGGCGTTTCGTATGGTTTCTGGTATTTTTCGCCTGATTGACACGCAGGCCATGACAATTGATGTTGGACGTGGGCTTAAAGATGTTCCTCTTAGGAATATCGGGCACAGTACGAGCTTTGACAGTATTCCAGAAGCTGTAACGCAGGATGTCACGATCCGTGCCTATGGGTGGACAAAAGATGCATCACAATCATTGTGGCGTATAGAGCAGTCCTTACCCCTCAGTTTTACATTATCAGCCGTGACAGTTGAGATGAAGATTAATGATTAAATATTTGTTTTAAAATAGAAAAAGGAGATAAATTATGGGTGCTATAAGTACATTGGGTGGGTTAGCGTCATCACCAATTGCGACGGGTTTAGGTGTTGGATTGTCAGCTTTTAACACAGCAGCGCAATACCAAAACCAGCAACAATCCGTAGATCAGTTGCGCCAGCGTCAACGTCAAGAAGAACGAGAGGCCCAGCAGAGATCAGCTTTAGAGCTTGAAAAGCTTGAGGTTGAGAAGGCGCAAGCAGAAGAGGATCGCCTGAACTCTCTGAAACGCGCCGTTGCACGCTCCAGAGCCAATTCTTCGGCACGTGGTGTGAGTACTACGGGTGGTGGCTCTTCAGATGCTGTTCTTTTGGGTTTGCATGGAGAAAGTGAAGAGGATCGCCAGAGACGAGAAGAGCTCGATAAAATTCGAACACAAAGCATTGAGCAATCACTGGATAGCGTACAGCAAAATAACCTTCTTGAGCTTAGTCAGGCCAAGAGCCGAAACAATGTATTTAGTTTTCTATAAACTTTAACTTCAGTATTTAAATTATTGAAAGGAAATAATAATGTCTAATAATCATATTCAAATTGATGCCATCAATCCACGTATTCAATACGTCGCTGATGGAACAGTCACAACCTTTTCTTACCCATTCCCCATCTTGGACAGTGGTGATATTAAAGTCTATTTTGATGCCGCTGAACAATCAGGTGGATATACCGTCTCCAATGTTGGTAACAACAATGGCGGCGATATTGAGTTTTCAACAGCGCCATCCAGTGGTGTTGTCATCACAATAGAGCGTGTACTTGATATTAAGAGGCTAACGGATTTCTTAGAAGGTGCAGATTTCTCAGCGGATAATCTCAATAACGAGCTGGATTACCTCACAATGCTGATCCAGCAAATTAGTCAAGACCAGTCAACAATGCTGCG
>CAXRKA010000006.1:0-3933 GCA_964231155.1 Alphaproteobacteria bacterium
AACGATAAAATTGCTCTGGGTCAAGAATATCATGATGCTATGCATGCTCTTGGCGGTAAAGAAGAAGAATTGAAAAATCTATCCGCTGAAAAGAAGCAATTATTGAGAACAGCTTATGCAGCGATACAAGATGTATTTAAGCGTAATATTGACGCATTGAAGAGAAAGCGTAACTCTATTCAACGTATACAAGAAATTATTATTGATGCCGCACGTAAGAGTGTTGAAGATGGGCCAAACTATAACAAAGACGCTTATACTGGGCCTTCTGAGAAACAAAGCATTACGTTTAGACTGAATGAAAATGTGTAATTTGGCATAGTAATTGCAAATTCTATTTATGAGAGCATGTTGTGGCTCACACACATGACTGTTCTCATCCTCCTGAGGATAATAGGTTTACCTATTATCCTCACACACCACCCTGGGACTGTGTAGTATTGCACAGTCCCTTCTTTTTGTTATGGTTAGGCTCTATAATCTCAATGATTCTTTTTGGAAAGCACTGGCATGACCAACACACAAAAACCTGTTATTCTTTGCATTCTTGATGGCTGGGGTATGCGCCCTAATACGCATGAAAATGCAATCATCCAAGCCAATACTCCTGTTTTTGATGAATTATGGGCCTCAAATCCCCACACATGTCTTAGAGCCGATGGTGAACATGTTGGCCTGCCTGAGGGTCAGTTTGGAAACTCAGAAGTTGGGCACTTGAATATCGGCGCTGGCCGTATTGTTTTACAGCAACTACCGCGCATCTCAAAAGCGTGTAAAGATGGTACAATTGCAGAACACCCTGCATTTATATCTTGGCTAGAGAATATCAAAGCAAACAATGGGAAAGCTCACATCATGTGCTTGTATTCTGATGGCGGCGTACATTCACATATGGATCATACCCATGCTCTAATCCAATATATTCGCCAAAACAATGTCCCTGTCTGTCTCCATATTGTTGCAGATGGTCGAGATACACCACCAAAGAGTGCACTAGACTTTGTCACACAACATCTCAATCCAGTGATGGCCTCCGATACAAGAATTACTGTAGGAACGGTTATAGGCCGCTACTACGCTATGGATCGTGACCAGCGTTGGGAACGCACTCAATCGGCGTTTGATGCCATTATTCATGGACAAGCCAATCACAGAGAAGACAGCGCTCGAGATGCTACCACTCAAGCCTATGAACGTGATGAGAGCGATGAATTTATTCAGTCAACTATTATCAGTGACTATCAAGGATTTTCGGCTCAAGATGGATTCCTATGTACAAATTTCCGTACAGATCGTGCACGCCAAATCTTACAATCATTTGTTTTGCCAACCTTCGATGGCTTCGATAGACAAGCGTTTAAACCGCTATCAAATGTATTGAGCATGGTTCCCTATTCTGAAGAACTGTCTGTCTATATACCCACACTTTTCCCACCAGAAAAACTCCACAATATCTTGGGAGAAACCGCTTCAAAGGCAGGGAAAACCCAACTACGCGCAGCCGAGACAGAGAAATACCCACATGTCACTTACTTCCTTAATGGCGGTGAAGAAACACCATTTGAAAACGAAGATCGTATTCTTATCCCCTCTCCCAAAGTGGCCACTTATGACCTTCAACCTGAAATGTCTGCTGTGCCTCTCACAGATAAAATTTTAGAAGCCCTGGATAATAAGTCTTACGACTTGGTTGTGATTAACTATGCCAATCCTGACATGGTTGGACATACAGGTGATGTTCCTGCGACAATCAAAGCCTGTGAAACGGTTGATCAATGTGTTGGCCGCATATACGAATACATAAAACAAAACGGTGGCGTTCTATGCGTTACAGCCGATCACGGCAATGCTGATATGATGATTGATCCCAACACATGCAAACCGCATACAGCACATACAACAGCTGAGGTGCCATTTATTGTAGTTGGTCAAGATATAGATATTGAGCTAAATGACAATGGGCGTCTTTGTGATATTGCACCAACTGTCTTATCTTTGATGGATATCGAACAACCTGCTGAGATGACAGGGCAAAGTCTTCTTCAGAAGTAGTTAGTTGCCAAAGGGCAAATTCTTGATCAAACCCTTTGCACCACCTTCCAACGTATCTTTAAGGATGTTGACGGGTGCATCGAGCACGTTCTTGGTCTTTTGCTGAGGCAAAGGCTCACCTCTTTTGACCGTTTCAATCGCTGTAATACACGGGTTTTTATCACCACCACCAGACATAAATGGAACAACATAACCCACAGGGACTAAACCGCCCAAAACAAAGCTTCCGGCCTTCTTGACAACATCAGCGGCATCCGGACGGATTGAAATATTACTCAACGGACCTGATAACCTGAGGTTTGTGGCTAAAGACAGCAAAGAGCGTTCTTTAGGTTGTGGCTTAAGCAAGATATTGATGTTTTGCTGTGGTAAATCAATTGTACCGGCACCAGATATCGTGACCTTTTGAGTATCTAAAAGAATAGACTGGGTTTTTGATACACCTTTTTGGAAAGGCAATCGTATCACGGAGCAGTTCAACACGGAGTAATCCTTTGTAGCGCGCAATGGTGACGGCAATAATGCTCCCAAAGTATCACCAAACATTGTATCTAGAACACGCGTACCGAGACGGCCTTCTCCAGCAATAATAGAAATATCACCATTGATTGTTTCAAGAAGCGTATGATCAATATCTTTGGCTTTGCCCGTTAGGTCAATTTTTAAATCAAATTCACCAGATACAATCTCACTCCCTGTAAGCTGCTTGATTAAAGTTCCGTAAGAGAAATCTTTAGCACCTAATTTCAATACATAGCGGGCTGTATTGACGACTGAAGAATCAACAGAAAAACGTCCTAAAATTGGATTGCCGGCCAATGTTAAAGATAAAGGATCAATGTTGAGTGTGGCTTTATCTTTCTTAGATAAGACATGACCTTTGAAATGGCCCAAAGATTTATCACCAGACATGAGTTTCTCAATATCCAACTCAATATCAATGTCGGCTTTTGACAAGAACCTGTGAAGATCAGATGCAGACAATGGATCTGGCTCGTCATTCCACGTAATATCGCCATTTGGTTTTGATAGTTTATTCACCGAGTTTTGAGGTGTCGGCGCTTTTAATTTGAGTAGATTAAGCTCAGCAATATGAATGTCCCCTTCATAGAGCTCTTTTTTCTTTGAACGTCTGACCTTAAGTTCACCATCAACTGAGATATCATTATAGACCAATTCAAATTCATCGATTGTGAAATGATCAAGATCATCCAATGTAAGTTCAGCCTCTACTTCTATCGGCATATCGTCATACTGAACATTGGCATCTAACTCAATATGATCAAACCAGCCCATATTAACTTCAATCTGATCAATATGAACTTCACTTCCATTGAGCAACTTGATTTTTGTATTGGTGACTTCCAAAGACTCTATCTTAGGCAAAGATACAGCTGTTTCAGAATAGCTTTTATCGCCATTTTTCTCTTCAATTTTGCTTTTGGATTGAGCCGTGTATGGGTTTTCTGGCTCTTTAAGAGTAATCACGGCATCATTAAGAGCAAACTCGTTCACTTCAATCTCATTGTGAAGCAATGGCAAAATATTAATACCAACACGTAGCTCTTTAAAGCTCACATCTGGATGTTCCATATGCCCTGACAATGCAGCATCTTCTATGGACAGAAATAAAAATGGCAAGACACGCGCTTCGACATCACCGTTGATAACAACATCATATCCAGCCTTTTCTTTAACAAACTGAGAGATATCGGCCTTGTAGTCATTCAAATCAATAAAATAAAGTGTCACTGAAGCAATCACTAGCAACGCTAAAAAAGCAACAACGATGTATTTTATGACCGATAATGTTTTTAATGCGATGGATTTCGCCTGCATAATAATCCTCAGCAGAATTTCAGAGGTATAAGACCATTTCAC
>CAXRKA010000007.1:0-5517 GCA_964231155.1 Alphaproteobacteria bacterium
GCGTTTCCGCCCATCTTATTTCCCTTTCACTGAGCCAAGTGCAGAAGTGGATATTGGTTGTTCACATGATAAAGATGGTTTGACCATTGGTGCTGGCGATGGTTGGATGGAAATCTTGGGCTGTGGCATGGTGCACCCCAATGTCATTCGTAACTGTGGATTAGACCCCGAAGAGTACCAAGGTTATGCTTTTGGAATGGGTGTTGAGCGTCTTGCTATGCTTAAATATGGCATTCCCGATCTACGTAGTTTCTTTGAAGGCGACATTCGTTGGCTTAAACACTATGGATTTTCACTGTTTGATGCGTAAAGCGATCAAAAGATAAGGTTTTGACTATGAAATTTACATTGGCTTGGCTGAAAGATTATTTAGATACATCGGCATCTCTTGAAGAGATCTCAGAAAAACTGACAGCAATTGGTTTAGAGGTTGAAGAGATCATTGATCGTTCTAAAATCTATAAGGATTTTATTGTTGGCCATGTTAAAAAATGTGAGCAGCACCCTGATGCAGATTGCCTAAATCTTTGTGTTGTGAATGATGGCAAGACAGACCATGACGTGGTTTGTGGTGCGCCCAATGTCGCTGCAGGTCAAAATATTTGTTTTGCGCCCGTTGGAAGTATTGTTCCTGCCAATGGAATGGAAATCAAAGCGGCAAAAATTCGTGGTCAAACATCAAATGGCATGATTTGCTCTGAGGCTGAGTTGAACTTGTCCGATGAGGCAGCGGGGATCATGGTTTTATCAGAGGATGCGCCTGCAGGTGAATCTTTTGCCAATTATATGGGGCTGAATGATCCTGTGATTGAGATTGCTTTAACGCCAGATCGCGCTGATTGTGCTGGTGTTTATGGTATAGCAAGAGATTTGGCGGCCGCTGGATTAGGAACATTGAAGCCGATTGAAGAGATTTATAAAAATCTTCAAATCAAGGAAAGCTTTGCATCTGACCAAACAGTCAAACTTGATTTTTCCAAAGACCACGCAGAAGCCTGTTCACATTTTGCGGGCCGCGTTATTCAAGGTGTTCAAAATGGACCAAGTCCACGTTGGCTGAAACAGAGACTGACAGCCATTGGTTCTCGTTCTATCTCTGCTCTTGTTGATATCACAAATTACATTTGTATTGCTTTTAATCGTCCGCTTCACTTTTTTGATGCGGATAAATTAAAAGGTGAGGTTGTGATACGTTTAGCTAAAGCCAAAGAAACGATAGAAGCTTTGGATGAAAAAACTTACACCTTAGGTGATCAGATGGTTGTTATTTCTGATGACAATGGCGCTCAAGCCATCGGCGGAATTATGGGCGGGGCACAATCGGAGTGTGATGATAAAACAGTCAATATCCTCATTGAGTCAGCCTATTTTGATCCAGACTACACACGCAATGCTGGTCAGGTTCTTAAAATTGAATCGGATGCCAAGTATCGTTTTGAGCGTGGGGTTGATCCACAATTCACAAAAACAGGTTTGGATATTGCGATACGCATGGTTTTAGATATATGTGGTGGTGAAGCAAGTCAAGTGATTGAAGCCGGCCAAGCATTAAATCCTGCGCAGATTGTTGAATATCCTTATGCATTACTCAAGTCTCTCACAGGTGTTGATTTGGATCATAAAAAACAGAGTACGATCCTTGAGGCTTTGGGTTTTGAGATTAAAACATCCGATAAAGCAAAAGCCACATTGGTTGTACCATCATGGCGCCATGATATTGAAGGCCAAGCTGATATTGTCGAAGAGGTTCTACGGATTTATGGCTATGACCAAATCCCACTAGAGGTCACAACTAGAGAAACTGTGACACGTAAGGCCGCTTACATTGGTAAAGAGGCTTTGATTGAAAAGGCACGTCATACATTAGCGATGACACGTGGTTTGAATGAAAGTGTGACTTGGTCATTTCTCGCACCTAAAATGAGTGCACTATTCACCTATGATGATGTTCAGCCTGTGCGCATTGCCAATCCGATCAGTGAAGATTTGTCTGTGATGCGCCAATCTATTGTGCCTAATCTTCTTAAGGCAGCACAGAACAACCATGACCGTGGTCATCCCAATGTATCTTTGTTTGAGATTGGTCCGGTGTTCTGGGGCCAAACACCAGATACACAACCGATTGTTATAACAGGTCTGCGTTCAGGCGCTTATCAGACAAAAACATGGGCTGATCAAGAGCGTGCAAATGATGCTTTCGATGCAAAAGCTGATGTTATTGCAGCGCTGGATACCTTTGGTATGAGTGTTGAGAATATGCCTATCTCAACAGATACGCCACCGTGGTATCATCCTGGCCGTTCAGGACAATTTATGATTGGCAAAAAGCCGTTGGCTATTTTCGGTGAGCTTCATCCTGGTCTTCTGCAGCAACTAGGCATTGAATTTCCAGTTGTGTCTTTTGAAATCATTACGCAAAACATTCCGTTTAAGGAAAAGAAGAAAACAGCTAAACCTTACGTAGAATTCTCCTCGTTACAACCCGTTAAAAGAGATTTCGCTTTTGTCTTAGAGGAGTCTGTGGCTGTGAATGATGTGAAGAAAACGGTTGCCAGTGTTGATCGTCAGAGCATCACTGATGTTCATGTTTTTGATGTTTATCAAGGTAAGGGTGTTGATGATGGCCATAAGTCTGTTGCTTTAACGGTCACTATCCAACCCAAGGATAAAACCTTGACGGACCAAGATATAGAAGCACTTTCTCAAAAGGTTATTGATCAGGTTGAGAAGAAAGTTGGCGGCAGCCTGAGAAGTTAGATTCCGCGCTTGAAGTTTTTCATGTGTCATCTTATGGTGTGCGCTGTTATTAGATATCAAAATAAATAAAACTAAAGGATAAGAACAATGAATGATGTTGCGGGTGTTTCAGGCGAGCGTTTAAAAAGCTTTATTGAACGTATAGAGCGTTTAGAAGAAGAAAAAGCAGCCATTGCTGATGACGTGAAAGAGGTTTATGCAGAGGCTAAATCTGTTGGTTTTGATACAAAAACAATGCGCACAGTTGTCGGCCTTCGTAAATTGGATACGGATAAACGCCGTGAACAAGAAGAATTGCTTGATATCTATAAGTCAGCAATTGGTATGGCTGATTAACAGTATCGGTATTACAGAATGAAGATAGCGGGGCTTCTACAACCAAGAGAATATTTTTCTCCAGAGCAAGCTGGTGCCTTAGCGTTATTTGCCTATGAAACGGCCAAATTAAGCCGCTTTAAAGATGATATTACGATCTATGGCCCTCAGGTTGATGCGTCTTTTGAAGAGGTAGAGTTTTCTGGGCTCAGTGCACGTTCATTTTTTCTACAGAGCCATTCAAAAGCTTATGTTCAGTCTTTTATTCGTCAGGTAAAAGACAACCCACCCGATATTATTGAGGTCTATAATCGTCCACGTTATGTGCCTTGGTTAAAAGAAGCTCTACCTCAATCAAAAATTTTACTTTCGGTGCACAATGACCCACTGACCATGGCTGGTCTACGCACCATGAAAGAGCGTGAATAGACAATGCAGCTTGTCGACAAGGTGATGTTGTGCAGTGAATTTATGAAAGATCGTCTGCGGTTGGCCCTACCAGATACGTTTCATGACAAATTGGGACGTATGTATCATGGTATTGATCATTGCCGTTCCAAGAATGAGAAGAAAAAAGAAATCATTTTTGCTGGCCGCTTGATTGATGAAAAGGGCGTTCTTGAGCTTGTTTTGGCATGTAAGGAGATTTTGCCTCAATATCCCGATTGGACTTTAAGAATCTGTGGTTCAGAACGTTATGGTGCGCAAAAGGATTTCCAAAAACTATCAGTTTATGCTCAAGAGACGCTTCGGCACTTAAATGATCTAAAACAACAACTGGTGCTAACGGGCTTCATACCTCACAATGATTTATTAAACTACATGTTAGACGCAGAAATTGTTGTTGTCCCTTCTAAGTGGGATGAAGCTTTTGGCCGTGTCGCTCTTGAGGCTTTGTCTCAAAGTTGTGTGTTGTTAACATCTGGGCGTGGTGGTTTGGCTGAAATTGCTGGTGATCTTGGTATTGTTGAAGAGACCGTTCATCCGCAGAGAATGGCTAAAAAGCTAAAAGACATTATGGATGATGCTGAGAAACGTAAGAGATTACAGGCAGATGGCTTTGAAAGAGCACAATCTTTCCGTTATAGTGAGATGTTACCTGCTTATGATGATGTAAGGGGCAATTTGATATGAAACCTTATAATCTCTCGAAAAAAATTATCCCCCAACCCCTGCGATTACTCGATAATATCGGCATTTCTCTATTGTTTTTGATGATACCAGCGATTGTCTTAGGGCGGGGTCTGATGGAAGCCATTGTTGGTGCAACAGTGATTGTCTTTATTTTGAGATCTTTGGTTGCAAGAGACTTTTCATGGGCCAAAGAAGCATGGTTTATTCTCTGTATTGGAATTTGGTTCTACCTATTAACTATATCTTTCATGGTTGATCATGATCCTGGCGATACTCTAAAGCGAACGCTGCCTTGGATCCGTTTACCTATATTTGCTGTGGCTATTAGCCATGCGTTCCTTGAAAAACGGGAGATACGAAAGAAGTTAAGCCTTTGGACGCTGCTTATAATTAATTTGGTGGCCATTGATACAATTGTACAATTCCTTACAGGAACAAGTCTTACAGGCCATGATAAGTATCACCATTTTCGTCTGAATGGTCCTTTTGATGAGTTGATTGTTGGTATTTTTACAACGCATCTCTTCTTCCTTGCTTTACCCCCAGTACTCATATCTGCAAGTCATTTAGAAGGGTTCTTTCGGCGGATAGGTTTTGTGATTTTATGTACTGGGCTTCCAGCTCTTTGTATTATTTTGAGTGGTGAGCGCAGTGCATTAATGCTGATGGGGATATGTGGCCTGATTATGGTGTTATCCATCAAGGCTTTGCGTAAAGAGTTTGTACATTGTCTAATTCTAGGTGCATTTATTCTTTTTGCAGCCATCTCTTTATCATCATCTCTTCAAGGGCGCTTTATCAGCCAAACGGGCCATCAGATCAATAATTTTAAAGACTCAGCTTATGGACGAGTCTTTAAGAATGCGACCACAGTGTGGGCCCATGAACCTATTTTTGGGGTTGGCCCCCGCCAGTATCGTCATGCCTGTAAAGAAAAAGGCTTACCCAAACTCTACTCTACAAAGAGCCATGCTTGTGGCTTACATGTTCATAATATCTACATGGAATGGCTGGTTGAAGCCGGTCTTTTAGGCTTCTCATTCTTCTTAGGCCTTATTGGTTTATGGTTGTCTCGTTTTAGAGTGACCTTGAAGGATATTGGAGATTTAAATGAGGATATAGAACTCAAATTGGCATGGCTTGCTGTGCTTACTTATCTCTGGCCAATAACATCATCAATGAGTTTCTTTAGCAATTGGAATGCGATTGGTTTTTGGCTTGTTTTGGGGTGGGCTCTATCAACATGCCTGCCACGACGTGTCTATGAGGATTTACGCTCATAAATTGCCCAGGCTCCATGCTTGCTTTGCC
>CAXRKA010000008.1:0-8316 GCA_964231155.1 Alphaproteobacteria bacterium
AAGTTCAAAGATCAGATCAAGCGCTGTACAAAAGTGTATAAAAATCTAGCTGTTCTGGACTTGCGTGATGAAGAAACAATCTGGCCAGGTAACCGTTTTATGATTTATGCGTTGTTCCCAGAGACAAATATTTCTATTCATGTGATTTGGGGTCGTGAAAAGCAGAATACTGTTTTTGCAACAGGGAAATCTATTCTGGACCGATCCTCGAATACTGATGTTGGCCAACTAATGCTACAAAACGGTGGCGGTGGCCATAAGGCTGCGGGTACTTGTCAGGTTGACAATGATCGTGCTGAGCAAGTGCTCTCTGATTTGGTCGAGAAAATTACATCTGATGGCTAATTTCTGAACTTTTACTTTAAAAGCGTCTTTTTCATTGACATAAGATGTCTTTGTGTCATGCTTTAATTCTGTTTTAACGTCGATAAGGAGAATCAAGATATGACAGATAGAACAATTCTTATCAGCTTAGAGAATTTCTTGCCTGATGTGGAGGCGCAAGCCATCCAATGTGCGATGGATTCAATCGCTCAATGGTATGAGAATTGTTGTGACTGTCATAAGACCAAGACGATCCGTGCCACAGCCCAAACAAAGGATGATCAGGCTATTCCAATGTCTGATGCTATAAAAACTATTATGGGTCAATATAAAGACTCCAAGTTTATTGTTTTAGCAGCAGGTTCTCAAGGGGTTGCAGCTTTCTCAGGACTTAGATCTGTTAAGGTGGATAACCCATTTAAAGCTGTTTTGATTAAAGGCAACGAACAGAATATCCGATGTGGTTTTTCTGCTCATGTGGAATGGGGCATTGATCTTGTTGGAAAAGATAGAATTTTTGGTCAAATGCAAGCCGCGGGCATGATGCCTTAATCTGTAATCAATACATACAGTTAACAATACGTCCCATTGCCTGAAAAAGATCAAGAGCTTGTTTAGTCTATTCGTTGATGAGAGCAAAAGCCTCAGGTCAGCTAGGCGTTTTATTCTGGTTTTTGAATGCTAAACTGAACGACATCAATGGTGTCTTCTTCAAATCCAGCGGCACAATAGGATAAATATTGTTCCCAAATACGCTTAAAGCGGTCATCAAAACTTGGCCGCAATTCTTGAATATGACTCCATTCTTTTTGGAAACCTTCGTTCCAAAGACGTAGGGTTTTTGCATAGCTTTTACCGTAGGATTTCATATCAATCCATTCCAAGCCTACTTTTTCAGTTTGCTCTTGCAGAATAGTTTTTGTGGGGAGCATGCCGCCGGGGAAAATATACTTTTGAATAAAGTCAGGATCTGCGCGGTACCCTTCAAAGCGCTCTTCGGCAATGGTGATCACTTGTATCGCTGCTTTTCCACCTGGGTTCAGGCGTTTATAAATGCTCTCAAAATATGTTGTCCAGTATTTTTCACCAACGGCCTCCAGCATCTCAATAGAGACAATGCGGTCATAGGTGCGCTGAACATCACGATAGTCTCTGAAATCGATGGTTACTCGATTATCCAAACTTTGCGATTGTATGCGCTCACGTGCAAAGTCATATTGCTCTTTAGAGATTGTAATACAACGGATGCTGGACTTAGTTTTCTGTCCAATAAACTCGGCAAAGCCTCCCCAGCCACAGCCAATTTCAAGTATAGAGTGATGAGGATGGATATCAGCCATTTCTGCGAGTTTTTGGTATTTATTGGTTTGTGCCTGTAGCAGAGTGACATGCTTGTTATCAAAAATAGCAGATGAATACGTCATGGTTTTATCTAACCATATTTGATAAAAGTCATTGCCTAGGTCATAGTGTGCAGCAATATTCTTTCGTGCACGCTTTTTTGTATTCCGGCGCATGGTATGCAGTGCAAAGGTTGTCAGACGGTACCACCATCGCCCCTGAACATAACCAAGAAGTTGTTCTTCATTTTGGATAAGAAAACGAAAGACGTTTTCAAGATTTGATGTTGACCAAAATCCATCATTATACGCTTCATTCAGACCCAAGAAGCCGCGCCTCATAATATGAGACATGAATTTATGAGAGTGGATCTGCATATCTGCGTGAATGCCATCATTGCTACCAGAAAACACAAATGGTTCTTCATGGTTAGGGAATTGAATGCTGATGCTTCCGAACTTTATCTGTGAGAAGACGGATTTAAAAAATGGTATGAGTGTATGGTCAGAAACAAAATGGCCAGTGCGCTGTTTTAAGTTTGTTGTTTGCATATCTAGTATTCTTTTTTTTTATGACTTTTACGTCACATTATCTTTCGGTGGATCAGGTTTCTTATAAAAAGGAATTCTTTTCCACCATAAAAAGAGGGCTTCATAATGGATGCTCACGATGACTTTAAGTGTCAAAAGTGGATAGGCAAAGAAGTTTTTTAAGATATTTTTGTCAGACCATTCCTGTCTTTGGCCGCCAAGATAAGCGTTTAATTTTTTTTGTCCATCAACACTATGATCAATGTTCAAGCTCAGCCTTTGATCAGGAACATTCAATGTAAAATGATAGTCACCTTCAATATCCATAAAGGGCGAGACATGAAAATTCTTTGCGCAATATTGTTCTAGCTTCTTAGGATTGGCATCTTTTTTGACATTCAAAAGGTAGCCATGCTGTTCACCAAAAGTGTTTTTAACCTCATAGAGTATGGCACCAATTTGATCATTGTCACCAAAGATAAAGTAAACGGTCAAGGGATTGAAAACATAGCCCAGAATGCGTGGATAACAGAGCACCATAATGCGGTGTCCCACAAGGTGTTGAAGACCCTTTTGTTCAAGATATTTTTCTATCCAAGGCCGGATGGGCTGTCCATCACGTGTGGCATGATCACGGTCGTAAAAGGAAAAGAGATTGAAGCGATTGAAGGAAAATAGCCGTGTATTTTGAGCAATTTTGGGTAACGCATCAATATCAGCATAGATATAAAAGACATTATATTTAAGATCATGTTTTTTAGGAAAAAAGCGTTTATGAGTCACAAAACCAGTATAAAAACAAATGGGTATTTTGTTTGTCATAATATTATTTTTGTGATATATTTGGTGCTATTAAAGTGTATATAGTAAAGTTAGCACGAATGATACGAGCGTTTTAACAAAAAATAATGTATGTGTATAATAAATAAAATGAGGATGATAGAGGGATAAACATGAAGAGAATACTTCGACAGTTCAAAAATACTGCAGTCATGATAACAGGCTTTTTGGTTGGTCTTTCAGCTTTTGATACCTCTGAGGCTCAGACTTACCGAGTCCCAAAAGCTGACAAAAAAGTAGGCACAGTCCTTCCTGTGGCTGATGTTAGGGGTTATCTTACTTATCAAAGCCCTGTAGGCGCTGCTTTTCTTGGTGTTAAAACAATGTGGGACTCACCGTGGAATATGATGTTTGGCATGACCATTGTGCCCAGTGATGTCGATAACAATCGTAGTGTAGACAGGCCACGTGGAACAGATCTTGTCGTGGGTGGTTTGCCCTCCATCGCCCTTGTTTACAAGAAGCCATATGTTCAAGGGTATATAGGAACAACAAAAACAGCCTATTATCCTGAGACTTATATTAATTTTAAAGTCAATCCATATGACGGTGTCCAAACCGATATTAAATTGACGACAATATATTTTCACAATAGTGCTGATGCATTCAATAGAGATTATGGGAAAGGTATCAACCCGAATATCACTAAATTTGATCAAGGGTTTACGAGCTCTGCAAGCCTGGATTTTGGTTATAGGTATGTGAACTCGTCTGCAGGGCGTAATGATCATATTCAATGGACCATCGGGTTCGTAGTCATTCACGATCAAGACCTTTATGATGCAAATGTATCATGGCGGCCGACAGTTGATCTTCACTATTCTAACAATGGAATAACTGTTGGTTTGGACTTTAAACAAAATATCTTCGATGATCAGGGGGGAAATCAATGGAATATATTGGATAGCGCAGCTATTTACGTCATGTTCAATCTGCAACCATAAGAATTGCTAACAACCATAAAAAAAGTGGCTCATCGTTTAAACGAGAGCCACTTTTTGAATTCTCTGTGATTTTTTCAAACTATGCTGTTTGACGCGCGTCTTGGCTTTCAATCGCTTTACGAATAGAACGGAACTGCTTATCCAATTTTGTTTTGGCTGTGCCAAGAACATAAGCATCCAATCCACCTTTATGCTCGATTGTACGAATAGCACGTGTTGATAGGCGTAGCTTGTAGAACCTGCCTAAACGCTCACTGTAAAGTGATGTGCTTTGAATATTAGGGAGAAACTTACGACGTGTCTTGTTATGAGCATGGGAAACATTGTTTCCACTCATTACACCTTTACCTGTCACTGAACATTTACGCGCCATGATTCTTTATCCTTGTTAAAATCTTGTCTATATCTGTCTCTGGCAGCGTTTTATAGCTTGCATGCCGTATATCGTCAAGTCTTTTTCACAAAATATAAAGCAATTCTTCGTTTAATACATACACGCAATTCAAATATGGATTAGATTCATCTGTCCTTATAAGCTGTGCGTAGATATAATAACGGTAAAGTCAATGTATAATAATATAGGTTTCATCCACTGATGTCCGCAGAGCCAGTACAAAACAAACGCCCCTTATCTCCACATTTGCAAGTCTATAAACCTCAGATTACCTCTGTTAGCTCAATCTTTACACGGTTTGCAGGTGTTGCATTGGTGGCCGGAATGTTTGCATTTGTTGGGTGGTTGTTGGCGTTGTCATTGGGTTGGATTCCATTTTTGTTTTTTGCTCAACTCACCACCAACCCGATTGTCTTTATTATGATATTTGGCTGGTCTTGGGCCTTTTGGTATCAGATTTTTTCAGGCGGCCGTCATCTTTTATGGGACGCTGGATTTGGTTTTGAGATTGAAGGTGCACGGTTATGGGGGCATGCAACCTTCACCTTGTCATTTGTAGCCACGGCACTGACATGGGTTTACTTGTGGTTGGGTGCATATTAAGAAGAATTGCGAGATAGAGAAGATGGCAAAAACTAAAAAAGACATATCAAAAAACAGTGGTTTTGTTTCATCAGGAACACATCACTGGTGGCACTTGAAGCTTGCCTCTCTAGCGTTACTGCCGTTATCACTATGGGTGTTTTTTAATCTGATCCACATCTTTACATCACAGATGCATTATTCTGGGATTAAAGCTTGGATTGCTGAGCCACTCAATGCGGGCTTTTTGTCGCTTTTCGTTGTTGTTGCTTTTTATCACGCAGCCATTGGTGGCCAAGAGGTGATTGTTGATTATGTGAGTGATAAGAACACAAACAGATTGTGTATGGTGTTGTATTACCTGGCCAATATCATCGGTGCACTTATCGGATTATATGCAATATTCAATATTGTTTTGGCGCATTCATAAAAGAAAGATCATTATAAACCATGTCCAAAAGAGCTTACGAAATTGTAGATCATGAATATGACGTTGTCGTCGTCGGTGCTGGTGGAGCAGGATTACGTGCCACTTTTGGCATGGCAGAGCAAGGTTTAAGCACAGCCTGTATTACAAAGGTTTTCCCAACACGTTCACACACGGTTGCAGCGCAAGGCGGTATTTCTGCTGCTCTTGGTAATGTGGGTGAAGATGATTGGCGTTGGCATATGTATGACACAATTAAGGGCTCTGATTGGTTGGCTGATCAGGATGCGGTGGAATATTTGTGTAAAGAAGCGATTCCTTCTGTGATTGAGCTTGAGCACTATGGCGTGCCGTTTTCACGGACACCAGAAGGAAAGATTTATCAGCGTGCTTTTGGTGGGATGACAACACATTTTGGTGAAGGTCAGGCCAAGCGCACCTGTGCTGCTGCAGATCGTACAGGACATGCTATTTTGCACACATTGTATCAGCAGTCTCTAAAGCATAATGCCGAGTTTTTTATTGAATATTTTGCGATTGATCTGATCATGGATCCAGATGATGGAACATGTCGTGGCGTGATTGCTCTTAATTTGGATGATGGAAAGATCCATCGCTTCCGCGCTCATCAAACAGTCTTAGCGACGGGTGGTTATGGACGCGCCTTTTTCTCTTGTACATCAGCACATACATGTACAGGTGATGGCGGTGGTATGGCCATTCGTGCTGGCGTGCCAATGCAGGACATGGAATTCATTCAATTCCATCCAACGGGTATATATGGTTCAGGTTGTTTGATTACAGAGGGTGCTCGTGGTGAAGGTGGTTACCTCACAAATGCTGAGGGTGAACGCTTTATGGAGCGTTACGCACCCAACGCCAAAGATTTGGCCAGTCGTGATGTGGTCTCTCGCGCAGAGACAATTGAAATCCTTGAAGGACGCGGTGTTGGACCCAATAAAGATCATATGCATCTTCACTTGGAACACTTAGGTCGTGATGTCATTGATAAGCGTCTACCGGGTATTGCTGAGACGGCTAAGATTTTTGCTGGTGTTGACGTCCATAAAGAGCCAATTCCAGTCTTGCCAACAGTGCATTATAATATGGGTGGTATTCCAACCAATTATAAAACAGAAGTTCTCAATCCAAACATGAAGAGCCCTAACCGGACCATCGGTGGTCTTATGGCGATTGGTGAGGCGGGTTGTATTTCTGTACATGGTGCTAACCGTTTGGGCTCAAACTCACTTCTTGATCTTGTTGTATTTGGGCGTGCAGCCGCTTACCGTGCAAAAGAGCTGATTGACGAAGATGGTGGCGCACATAAAAAATTGCCAGAAGACGTCACCGACAAGATATTAGATAATTTTGATAATATACGTCATGCTAATGGCTCGACAACAACTGCTGAGCTTCGCGCAGAATTACAACGCGTGATGCAAGATCATTGTGCTGTTTTCCGCACGCAAGATATCATGAAGGAAGGCGTGAAAAAGCTTTCTGAAGTATGGGCAAAGTTTGAAGATATTCGTGTGGCTGATCGTTCAATGATCTGGAACTCAGATTTGGTTGAAACGCTAGAGCTTGAGAACTTAATCCTCAATGCTGTTGCAACTATGGCTTCTGCAGAAAACAGAACAGAGACACGTGGTGCACATGCTCATGAAGATTTTAAGAAACGGGATGATGAGAATTGGATGAAACACACCATCACTCATGTTGATCTCAAGAAGCGCAAAACGAAAATCAATTATAAGCCCGTTGTCATGAAAACATTGACGAATGAGGCCAAGCCAATTCCCCCCAAAGAGCGCACTTACTAATTTGAGTTTAGTACCAACGTGGCTGGAAAGGGAAAACCCGCAGTCCTTTTTTATTGGCTTCTTCGATGGGAACTTCACTTTCACCCAAAATAATTAGCTCAAAGTCAGCCACGTTTTCTCTAGAATTATAGAGGCCTTGATTATATTTTTCTAGATAGCCCATTTCTATCTCGAGTGGTGTGAGCTCTATAAGCCCAATATCAATGGCTAAGTAACTGAGGTCTCGACGCCTGAGGGCATCCTCAACAGAATAGGTTGAGTATTGGAAACTGTAATCATGAACGGGGCTATTATAAGCATGTTGGCGCATATCACCTGTGTGTGCACGACCCACAATAAACAAGCCTTTACCATCTTTGTTGGCCATAATATTTTTTATATTCTCTGCCATTATAAAGTTTACATCTTGGTAGCGATATTTTTGTCTCTGTGCGCTTGTCATGTATCCCATCTCAAGCCTGTCAACGGGGTAGTAAGACATCCCAAGTTGATCTGCCGCTTTAACAATTCTAGCTACACTTAAGAAGCCACCTGTAAACCTATAACTTATTGGCATACGCTCAAATGCCGCCTCTATTCTCTCTTGGCTAATACCAAGTTTTTCAGAATGGGTATATAGTTTAAGTAATCCGGCTATATTGACACGTTTAAAGGGCACAAACCCATCATCAATGCCCTTGCTTAGTAGCCAAAGGCGTGTTTGGTTGTCTTGTTTGGTTCTTTCATTGAGAATTGTTTGATCAAGATCTAAAGCAATTTGGTCAACAAAGCTCTCAAGATCAACATCCATTAACTCTATATATTTTGTGCTATCTGGCATAATGTGATAGTTACCATAGTGGTGGGCACGCAGCTGTGCATCAATTGTACGTACATAGGTTATCCTCCTGCCGACAGGGGTTACATCAACGGATATGAGAGAAGACGTGCCAATATATTCGTAAAACCTTCTCTGAGGCACCTCAATAAATAACTCTCGAACGCCGGCCTCATAAAATTCAGGTAACAGCTTTGCAATCTCATCAGAATATTGCCGTGAATGGGTTTCACCAATAACAAAACCATCGACCCCTTGGGCTTGCTCTTTGAGCCAGTCACCTATTCCATC
>CAXRKA010000009.1:0-5786 GCA_964231155.1 Alphaproteobacteria bacterium
GAATGTGCCAAACATAACCCTTTCGGATGACAGGGACAGCATAGCGATTACAAATAATATATTTATAGTGACGGCAAATAGCTGAAAAACGCGCATGAAAATCTTCTGAAACCATTTCCGCTGAAACCACTGAAATATTAAGGCCGCGCAGCTGCATAAAATGCGTCAAACCATCCCGAATTTCTTTCGGGCGGCGCGGTGTTTCAATATCAAAATGCGCCACTTGACCAAGAGCATGAACACCTGCATCTGTTCGCCCTGAGCCTTGTACCATGGCATCTTCACCTGTGAGATGTTTGAGCGCTTCAATCAATGATCCTTGAACAGTGATAAAGTCATTCTGCTTTTGCCAACCAAACAGACCCGCCCCATCATACTCAACAACAATTTTCCATCGCTGGGTCATTACGAGAGAACATCCCCTTGATTAAAACTATAGCCGTTGAGAACGTCATGGCGTGACATAACGGATTTACCTTCTGGTTTAATATGATCCAGTTGAATGGCCTGATGGCCATCTCCGCACACCACAATCAAATCATCTGAGATCAGTTGGCCAGCTTGGCCAGAAGCTTCACAATCTACCAGCTCGGCCATATAAACCTTAAATCGCTTACCGTTATGCTCAAAAAATGTACCTGGCCATGGACTAAAAGCACGGATTTTTTGCGCAATTGTTTCTGCTGATTGTGACCAATCAATACGCATCTCTGATTTATCGATTTTTTGCGCATAATTGGCCTCATCATCATCCTGAGATTCTGGATTAAGCGCACGACCTTGAGCAAGATCTTCAAGTACTCCAATTATAAGGTCAGCCCCCATATCCGCCAAACGATCATGAACCGATTGGCCTGTATCTTTATCAGAGATATCTGTTTTTCCAATAGATAACATATTTCCTGTATCAAGGCCTTCATCCATCTGCATGATCGTAATACCCGTTTCTTGATCGCCTGCCTCAATCGCGCGGTGAATGGGTGCAGCACCACGCCAACGCGGCAAAAGAGACGCATGAATATTGATACACCCATGAACAGGCGCATCCAAAATCACCTTTGGCAAGATCAAACCATAAGCAGCAACAATAGCAACATCTGCCTTGAGTTCTTTGAACGTATCAACAGCCCCTTCAACTTTGAAATTTTTGGGTGTAAAGACTGGCAATTTTTGTGTATCGGCCCACTCATGGATAGGGGTTTTCTGTTCTTTCTTGCCCCGCCCCTTCGGTCTGGGTGGTTGAGAGTAAACAGCCACAACATCAAAATCTGAATGTTGATGAACAGCTTGAAAAGCCGGTAAAGAGAAATCCGGCGATCCCATAAGGATAACCCGCAAACTCATTTTACTGACCTTTCTCCCGTAAACGCATCTCTTTCTTTAGCGCTTTCATGATGAAATCGCGCTTAAGAGATGACAGGTAATCAATAAACAATTTACCATCTAAGTGATCAATCTCATGTTGAATACAGGCTGCCAATAAACCCTGAGCTTCGATTGTTTGGGTTTCACCATTGATGTCTGTGTATTCTGCTTTGACTTGGGCTGGACGTGTGACATCAGCATATTGACCAGGCAATGATAAGCACCCTTCTTCAAGTGTTGAAGGCTCTTCGCTCGCCTCAACTACCTTTGGGTTGATCATTTTGTAAATTATGCCTGGCTCTTTGCCTTGGCCCGCTGTCATATCCATCACAACCAAACGCTGCGGGATGCCAATTTGTGTTGCTGCCAAACCAATACCAGGCGCTGCATGCATGGTCTCAACCATATCATCCAACAATGTCAAAACATCATCATTAATCTCTTCAACAGGCTGAGCAACTTCTCTCAATGCCGCATGCGGTGCAATTAAAATCTCGTGTTTCATATCAAATATCCTGAATTTTATCTAACACGAATATAATTGAAAGATGGTAATTGTAAACATTTATACTGATAATATAGGGGCAAGAAAAAGAGACGCTGAGAAAGCTCTATTCATTTACTCAAAATCTAATTTTACATTTATTTTTGCTAGTCTCTGCTTAACTTTATCAAGAGCTTCATCTAGTTCTTTATTTTTAGGCTTATTTTTATTAAAAGATGTATCAACATAATGCTTCTCTCGGCCGTCAATCCTCAATGTGATGCCCTTACTCCTGTCTAGCAAGTATTCTCCAAGGGCTTCATTTGCATTTTCAGCACGATCAAGTTGACTTAAAAATACACGTCCAGAAACTTCCATAATTTTTACCAATCCTTTTTTTAATTATAAGAATAAAACTTTTTAAAACACAATAACTTAGTTACTTGATACTTTGTCTTGTTCATCTTCAACAAATTCTTCAGAGGTCAGCTGGCGGATATTGGTCTCAATCACATCTGGATCCGCCTCTGTTTCATCTTTAGCCACAATCTTTAACTCTTTGAATTTACGTGCACCAGATAGAACATTGCGCTCCAAAGAACCCACAGCGCTATTGAAATGCTTCACGGCTGAGCCAAGACTGTTTCCAATCTTTTCCATGTGACCACCAAAGGCTTGAATGCGTTTATAAAGATCGACCCCTATCTCGGATATCTCTCGTGCACTCTCAGCGAGTTTTTCTTGGCGCCAGCCGTAAACCACAGCGCGGAGCAAAGCAATCAAATTGGTCGGAGAGGCTGGAATAACCCGTTCGGTCACACCATAATTGATCAATGTTGGATCTTGATCCAAAGCTGCACGGAAAAAGCTTTCATCAGGTAAAAACATCACAACAAACTCTGGTGTATCAAAGGCTTCCGTATAACCTTTTGAACCTAAGGTTTTGATATGATCCTTAACATTCTTGGCATGTTGTTTTAAATAACTCGCACGTTGATCGACTGAGATATCATCTTGCATAGCATTCAAATAGGCATCCATAGGGGCTTTAGAGTCAATGACAAGTGATTGCCCTGCTGGCAATTTCACAATAACATCTGGGCGCATACCATCTTTTGTTGAGACTTGTGTCTCGTAGTCCACACCTTCAACCATACCAGCCATATCCAAAACGCGTTTAAGCTGTAATTCACCCCATTGACCACGGCGTGTTGGCTCTCGTAATGCTTGTACCAAAGATGATGTTTCAGAACGTAAGCGTGCCTGATCTTCAGCCATCGTCTCAATATGCTTTTTCATCGCTTCATAAGCGCCTTTTCGCTCTTTCTCTAGGTTCTGGATTTTTTCATCCATCTTCTCTAGAGATTTCTCAACAGGCTTAAGCACTGTCTCAATCGCCTTCTGGCGCTTTTCTAAGTCGCCTTCAGCTTTTTCTTGGAAGCGCTTGAGATTTTCTTCAGCCAATTCTAAAAACTGCTTATTGTTCTCTTTTAATGCACGCGCCGATAACGCTTCAAAAAGCTGGGTCACATCATCTTTTGACGTGGCTTGAGCTTCTAGCTTTGCCATCAGTTCCATATTCTTTTGCGTTAATACAGACTGCCTGCGCAAAAAGTAAGTGGCCGCAACAATTGCACCGACAATAAAAGACAGTAAAAGTGGTAAGACACCTAAAATCATAGTGATCCTAGGATAGTGCAAAGCTGGCTGTACGCCAAGGCGTTTTTAACAGATTAAATTATTGAGAAAGGCCAAGTTTTTGACGCACAAGCTCTGTACGTGCACTTTTTTCTAGAGTCTCTTGGCCTGTTTTCGTGATTTCAAGGGCATCTTGTCCTTGAGATAAGGGGATTCTTTGCTCACGGAGAAAAGCCACAGCGTGTTCCATAACACGATTACCCAATTCTGCACTCGAGGGCATAATCTCTTCCCCAAGAGCAATAAAGGCATCTTCTAATTGAGAAACACCCTCAAGAATTTTCTTACTTTCAGCAAATGCAGTTAAAGCCTCTACTGCTTTTAATTGCTCAGAAGCGTCATCCTTTTTCAAAAAACTGCGCAATTTAATCTGTACAAAGCGACGAATTGCAGATTCTTCGAATGTCTCTTTTTGAATCATATCTCAATCTCCATTGAATATATCCTTGATGATACCATAGATTCAAATTATGTCAATTAAATATCACTCTACGGTGACAGATTTTGCTAAGTTTCTAGGCTGATCAACATCTGTGCCCTTTAAAACGGCTGTGTGATAGGCCAAGAGCTGGATAGGGATTGAATAGAGGATGGGTGCAACAACCGGATCCACATCAGGCATCTCAACCGACCAAACATGATCATCTTTGAGAGTTTCACAGCCCTTTTTGTTGGATATCAAGAGCACCTTACCGCTACGCGCAACAACCTCTTTAATATTCGATGCTGTTTTTTCAAACAAATGATCATAGGGCGCCAAAGCAATCACGGGCATATCTTCATCAATTAGCGCAATGGGACCGTGCTTCATCTCACCGGCAGCATAGCCTTCAGCATGGATGTAGGAGATCTCTTTCAATTTTAAAGCTCCTTCCATAGCCAATGGAAATGCACTCCCACGCCCTAGATAAAGAGCATGTTGAACGTCAACCAAGTGTTCTGAAATAGCCCGTATTTGCTCATCGTGATTTAATACTTCAGAGGCCAGAGTTGGCACTTCACGCAAAGCATTGGACAATTCTTTCTCACGCTCTGGGCTAAGTAAACCCTTCTCACGCGCCAAACCAATCGCCAAACAGGCCAAAACCGTCAGCTGTGTTGTAAAAGCCTTAGTGGATGCCACGCCAATTTCAGGTCCTGCCAAAGTCCTCATAACAATGTCAGATTCGCGCTCGATTGTGCTTTCAATCGTATTGACCAGGCAGGCAATCTTTTGATTGTTTCGTTTGCAATAGCGAAGGGCTTCTAGCGTATCCAGCGTTTCACCAGATTGAGACACGAATAGTGCGGCGCCTCCATCATGGAGTGGCGCTTCTCTATAACGAAATTCAGAGGCCACATCCAAAGATACAGGAATACGGGCAATGCTTTCCATCCAATATCGCCCAACCAAACCAGCATAAAAGGCTGTACCACAGGCTGAGATCGTCAAACGTGAAATATCAGCCAAGTCTTTTGCATTCTCAGACAAAGTAATCATGCCTGTCGATGGATGAACCCAAGTGTTCAATGTTTCACCGATAACTGATGGCTGTTCAAAAATTTCTTTTTGCATGAAGTGGCGATATTCGCCCTTTCCTGTCAAAGCGCCTGAGACGGCTGTTTGTCGGATTTCTCTCTCTATGCTTTGATCATTTTCATCATAGATAGAAACGTCATTACCACGAATAACAACCCAATCTCCATCTTCTAAAAAGCACACTTGATCTGTTAAAGGCGCCAATGCATAAGAGTCAGAGGCCAGATACATTTCACCTTCACCATAACCAATAGCCAAAGGTGTTCCGCGACGTGCGCCAATCATGAGATCATGCTCACTAGCAAATACAATGGCCACTGAAAATGCACCACGCAAAACCTTTAGAGCCTTTTGAACAGCCTTTTCAGGTGTATCATTATCTTGTTCCAAATGTGACGTAACCAGATGTGCAATTACTTCTGTATCAGTATCTGATGTAAATGTGTATCCCTTGCCCTGAAGTTGCTCACGTAATTCAGCATAATTCTCAATGATCCCATTATGAACCAGTGCAACACGTGGCGTAATGTGCGGATGCGCATTATACTCTGTTGGCTCTCCATGTGTGGCCCAGCGTGTATGACCAATACCAATACGACCAACGAGCGGTTGTTCTAGGATCCTCTCTTCAAGATTAATGATCTTGCCGGCTGCACGACGGCGCTCAATGTGTCCATTCACAACAGTGGCCATACCAGCACTATCATAACCACGGTATTC
>CAXRKA010000010.1:0-7034 GCA_964231155.1 Alphaproteobacteria bacterium
GCGTTTTGATAATAGCGAAGCGATTGATAAGACCATCGTCCCTCTCAAATCTGAGCGCGCCAATAAGGTGCTTGGATTTGATGGCGATGGCAACCCCAAGGTTTATGACACAAGCACCACTTATGACGTGCCTGATTATACAGCCACTGGAGCAGGTGCCACCACACGAACACTGACGGATAAAGCCCGAGAGATCGTCTCGGTCAAGGATTTTGGTGCTGTGGGTGATGGTTTAACCGATGATACAATCGCCATACAGGCGGCTCTGGATGCGCATTCTTCAATTTTGGTACCAGAGGGCACATATATCATTTCATCGGCTCTCTCGCTCAGTGAGAGCAATAGTGTCTTTGGTTTAGGCCAAACATCCATTATCATGGCCTCAGGGCACACCCATAATATCTTTGACGTTAAAGCTGGTTATACAACGATCGCCAACCTAACGCTTGAGAACGGTGATGTGGCATTGAGCTACTACGGGGATGATTCGTCATGTCAAAATAACATTGCCCGTTTTGTCACTATCAAAACACCTAACACAGGTGTTCTGCTTGATGGTTATGATGATAGTGCAAAGCCATGTGATTGGAACAGTTTTGAAGGCATAACAGTATTAAGTCCCAATGATGACGGGATAAAACTGACGGTGTCTTCAACAGGTCAGGCGCCAAAAGCCAATGTATTCCAGCATTGCCGCGTGTATTCTGATACAACGGCTATTACAGGGCATGGTGCTTATGTTGAATATGGTGCACAAAACAATGCCTTTATCGACTGTGATTTTGATGTTCATCAAGATGCCACGGCCTGTGTACGTATTGGTGCCAATGCCACAAAAACAGTTTTGATGAATATCCATACCAATTCATCCAATCTAACACCAAACATCCAATTGGATAGTGGGTCAACAGAGACAATCATCTCCAATTTACAATCCGACAGTGATGGAGCGGCGATTGATGATAGCTCAGGAGGTGAATACGTGGCCTTTAATTCTGGTTTTCCTGAGAAGAACCGTTTAAATCGTACACGCATTACAGATGCGACCCTAGAGTTCCAACGTTATGAGCTTGAAACTGTTCAGTTGGCCTTAGGTGGTACTATACAGCTGGATTTGACACGTACAGCCTATCAGGTGGATGCCTCAGGTGGTGCTACAACGGTTGAATTGCCCGATGCTGACAGTGATAACAAGGGCTCAATCGTCTTTGTTAAGAAGATAGATACATCAACTAATGCTGTAACGATAACAACAACATCAAGCACTGGAGCGGATGGGCGAGATGTTTTGCTGGTTGCTGAGAATGATGTCGTGCGTGTGATGTCAAATGGTTCATCATGGCTGATTGTTTCATCCAATGTCATGCCAATGAACACACTTTACCATGATGGCACAGGAACGTATTCCATTGATGCATCGAGACGCCTTTATAACGTCTCCTCATTTGGTGGCGTGCTTACTGTTGAGCTTCCGCCAGCGAATAATGCGCAATCTATTGGGCGTATTGTCACGATCAAGAAAACGGACTCCTCAGTAAACAATGTCAATGTAACCGAGCAAGGCGCAACGGGCCCTGATGGTGCGTCACAAACACTATCAAGCCAATATGATGCTGTAACGGTGATGTCTGATGGTAACCAATGGTTGGTGATCAGTAAGAACAGTTAGAGAAGGTCAACGGTGAAAGATCTATAAATATGACCACATTTCAAACAACAAGAGTAATTTATGACAGAGCCCTTCGACCCTCTTTACGCTGCGCTCAACGAAGCTATACCCAAAGCCATTGGGCGCGCGCTCCAATCTTATGAAACCTTTTCTCAACAATCACCAGAGGATATGGATCCAAAATCATTCTCTGATCATCACAAGGCCTGTAAGGCAGCACTTATGCATTTAGACTATTTAGCAAAAATCGTGAAGTGGCTCTCCAATACAAATGGAGAGCAGGATGATCATGAAGACAATGAGGTACTCATACGCATCGATCAATATCAAGCCATGTTGAGCGACGCGCGTTCGCGTCTGATTGAACAGGAAGATGGTGAGCATGTTTCCTCATGATCGTTTAACGCCATCACTCCCCGTTTTTACGGATATTTGGAATGCAACACAAACGATGACCACACCGCGTGTCCATATCGATATTCTGACATGGTTTAATCGTGAATTGATGGCAGATCAGCCACGACTTTTACTAATGGCTTTCCGTTCATGTGGTAAATCAACCTTGGTGGGGCTTTTATGTGCATGGCTATTACTCAGAGACCCCAATCTTCGTATTTTGATTATATCAGCAGAAGAGCAACTGGCTGTGAATATGGTCAGGAACGTCCGTAAGATATTAGAGCATCATCCACTATTAGAGCATCTCAAGCCTAAAAAGCTTGAACAATGGTCATCGAAAACCATTACCGTTGAGCGGAGTAAGGTGCAACGAGAGCCGAGCCTCACCGCAGCTGGTATTCGTGGGAATATTACAGGTGCACGCGCTGATATTATCATTTGTGATGATGTTGAAGTACCCAATACCTGTGATGGATATGAGAAACGTGCCTTTTTACGAGAACGCTTACAAGAGCTTGATTTTATTCTCACGCCCAAGGGGGGTATTATCTATATCGGTACACCCCATCACTATGAGACGATTTATGCTGAGAATGCCCACAAGGAACTCGGAGAAACAGAGATCTTCTTGAAAGGTTATAAGCGTCTGGTTGTGCCTATATTGGATCAAGAGAACAAGAGCGCTTGGCCAGAGCGTTTTCCAGAGAACAAGATAGAGCGTATGCGCCAACGTGTTGGCCCCGCACGCTTTGCTGCACAGATGATGTTAGAGCCAACCTCTTTAACAAATATGCGTCTTGATCCTAAAGCGATACAGTTTTATCCAGACGAATTGTCTTATCAAGAAGCAGGACGGCGTGCCGTTCTTAAGATAGGTGAAACAAAACTCGTCTCAGCCAGCTGTTGGTGGGATCCAGCCTTTGGTGATGTACGTGGCCGAGGGGATGGGTCTGTTCTGGCAATTGTTTATTGTGATGAAGAGGGGCATTACTATCTTCATGATATCGTTTATATCAAGATTGATACGCATAATGCTCTTGAAAATAACGATAATGATATCGCCACATTACAATGTGAACGCGTGGCTGAGCGACTAGAGCATTATTATATCTCTTCCATTACCATAGAGACCAACGGTATAGGTCAATTCTTGCCTGCTATTATGCGTAAGGTTTTGAAACAGCGTGGCCAGCGTGTGGCTGTGAGAGAACAACACTCTGTCAGTAATAAAAACGAACGTATTCTCTCGGCCTTTGATGTTGTCTTGGCCAGCGCTTATCTTCATGCCCATCAGCGTGTCAGGGATACTCCCTTTATTCGTGAAATGCAGGACTGGCGCCCCAATAAATCCAGCCAAAGAGACGATGGTCTGGATGCCGTGGCATCAGCGATTTTATCTGAACCTATACGTATAGGAACAAATACACCATACATAAGTCATTCAGTATCACAGAGATCATCTTGGCGTGGTGTAGGAAAGATATATGAGATTAGAGAGGAGATGGAGAATGCTTGATGAGAACATTATACCCAGCGTTATTCTTTGGTGGATTGTCGCGGTTGATATTCCATTGATTGGAGGATTCATTGTAACAATGGTACGCCTGCGTAAGGATATGACAGAAACCTATATGCGCCTGACAGAAAGTCTCTCCAATTTCAAATTAGAAGTTGCACATGCTTACGCATCTATTCATCAGCTCAAAGATGTCGAAGGGCGATTGATTGCCCATCTATCCAGAATAGAAACAAAACTGGATCATACATCTCTCAAAGCCGCACATGCATTCTACGCCCATAGTCAACACGCAAAGGAAGAGGAGGGGTTATGAGCCTAGCAATATACAAGAAACAATTACGACCCATTTATGAGCAGGAGGCAGATATGATGAATCTATCCCATAGTGACGAAAAGCAAGCCATTGATATTTTGGCACGAACAATTTTTGGTGAAGCACGTGGAGAGGGTTTAAAGGGACAAGAGGCGGTGGCCAGTGTGATTATCAATCGTGTTCAGCATGCCCAGAAATCTAAAAAGCAATTCCAGCGTGGCTATTGGTGGGGCCATGATGTCGTCAGTGTCTGTTTAAAGCCGTATCAGTTTTCATGTTGGAATGCGGATGATCCCAATGCGGCCTATATTCAATCCATAGATGAGGGTCATGCTGTTTTTGAACAGTGCCTGCGTGTGGCCCGCCGTGCTGTGAAGGGGTTGCTCATCGATCTCACACAGGGTGCAACGCATTATCACACAAATGCCATCTTGCCCCATTGGGCCAAAGGACAGACCCCGACCGTAACGATCGGGGATCATGTTTTTTATAGATTGGTTTAGATTTAAGAACTAGTTGCCAGGCTCAAATTGTGATTGAATAATCGCCACCGTGTCAAAGGCATTGTCTTCTGAATCATAAAAAATCACATGTGTTGGATCTTTACCTGTGATCTCATCATTATTCGCGTTGTAGAGAGACACTGTATGGACTTGTTCAGTCTTAAATAAATCTTTGATTTCATTGATATCGTTGTCTATTTTCTCGAATTCACTGCTTGATATATCTTTGATCACAGCCAACAAAGTGGTTAAAATAGACAGGTAAAATAAGGTTCGTAACATTGACTCTAATTTTGACTCTAATCTTGACATGTTGTGTTCCTTTAGTTTAATTTCGATTTTTGTTAAAAGGATAGGTTGCTGAGCATGTCCACTGTATCAATGGCATTACCATATTGATCAAATGTAATCACATGTGTTGGATTTTCACCTGTGATCTTACCAGCATTCTCGTTGTAGAGAGACACTCTATGGACTTGTCTAGTGTTCGATAGATTTATGATTTTATCGCTGTTAGCTTGTTGAGTCCTATTTATACTGAATAAACTCACGATATTGCAAATTGCAATACTAGATAATAAGATAAGTGCACCATTCAGCTTGCTATTAGTATTGTCATAAATATCATCTAAATTTTTTTCAGTCATGATTCTTTATCCTTATGTTCAATTGACTTGCACATAAAATACTATAATTTTTATAATATGTCAATTATAAAAAGGCATAAAATAATCCTTGACATCATAGGAATTATGTCCTAATATCATGATGTTCAATAACTCATTCAAAACTGAGCCTGAACATCATAATTTGAGGACACCTTAGTTTCTAAGCCCTTATTGAGTATAGACAAGGAGGCCGCAAGCCTTTGACATCCGACACCCCGCGTGCCGGATGTTTTTATTTTGCGTTAACCGTTTTGTTGAGATTGAAACGTTTGACATGAGAAGGAGAACGATTATGTCGACAACAATTGAACAAGGCTTCATCAAACAGTTTGAAGCAGAAGTCTTTCAAGCCTATCAACGCCAAGGCTCAAAGTTGCGCAATACAGTGCGTAATTCAAGTGGTGTTATTGGATCCTCTACGGTTTTTCAGAAAATCGGTAAGGGGATTGCGCAAACCAAATCACGCCACGGTGATGTGCCTGTGATGAACCTCGAACGTTCAACGGTCGAGGCAGCTCTACAGGATTATTACGCCGGTGATTGGATTGATAAGTTGGATGAAATCAAGACCAATGTTGATGAACGCACTGTAATTGCGAGTGCAGGTGCTTATGCGCTTGGCCGTAAGACAGATGAGTTGATTATCGAGGAATTGGATAAAACAACCAACACAATCACAAATGCGAGTACAGGTCTAACCATTGAGAAAATCCAGGAAGCTTTTGAAACTTTGGGTCAAAACGATATTCCGGATGATGGTGAGCGCTATTGTATCGTGGGTTGGAAGCAATGGTCTGATCTTTTAACGCTCAAGGAATTTGCGAGTGCAGATTACGTGGGTGCTGATCAGCTGCCATTTGTCTCTACACAAGCCAAACAGTGGTTGGGGACTTTGTTTATCCCACATTCTGGCTTGCCTGTGGATGAGGCCGATGTGCGCACATGCTACTGGTATCACAAAAGTGCTGTTGGCCATGCCAGCGGTGCTGATGTTGAGACAGATATCACATGGCATGGCGATAAGGCCGCTCATTTTGTCAATAACATGATGAGCCAAGGCGCAATCTTGATTGATGACGACGGTATCGTTGCCATCGATTGTGCTGAATAACCGAAATATTAATAAAGGAGAACAAAAATGAGTTTTGCTGCAAGAGACCTTTCGGTTTTAGCCTATGCTAACGGTTTTACACTATGGCACTACACAACAGCTGACGATGCAGTCACAGCGGCTGGGTATTTTAACGATGCCTCTGATATGTTGCGTGTTGGTGATGTGATAATTGCCAATGTTAATACAGATGACACAGTGGCTATGGATACAATGATCTATACAGTCACAGCCTCTGGCGATAGCGGTGTTACCGTGATTGATTTTAGCGCATAATCTTTTACGCTATTGAATAATGATAAAGACAGCATATTCTGTGCTGTCTTTATCTTTTTGTGTTGAGTATTTAGGGGATGCGCTCTAGTATGATTTCCGAAGAGACATGAACCACAAGGGGGCATAATATGGACTTGTCAAAAATCGAAATTGGGAAAAATCCACCAGAAGACGTCAACATCATCATTGAAAATTCAGCGATGGGTGGACAAATCAAGCATGAGCTGGATAAAGATGCAGGGATTATTATCGTTGATCGCTTTATTGGTTCACCTATGCATTACCCGGCTAATTATGGCATGATCCCTAATACATTGGGTGGCGATGGCGATCCATTGGATGGCTTGGTTGTGACGCAAGAACCTTTATTCCCAGGAACAATGATCCGTTGTCGTCCCATCGGCGTTCTAAAGATGGAAGATGATGGTGGCATAGATGAAAAAATGCTCTTTGTACCTGTGACGAAGTTGACGCCATATTACAAAGATATTGCGACATATGAGGATCTTTCAGCCAATTTCATTGCACAGATTAAGCATTTCTTTGAGCACTACAAAGATCTTGAAGAGGGCAAGT
>CAXRKA010000011.1:0-7122 GCA_964231155.1 Alphaproteobacteria bacterium
TTGTAGAGCTGTGAAAGACCAAAAAGATCAGAGCGATGCACAATCAACGTGTTTGCATTAGGAATGTCCAGGCCTGATTCAATAATATTTGTTGCTAAAAGTAATTGATATTGACCGTCGTAAAAGGCTGTCATGCGCTGATCAAGTTCATTAGCGGGCATTTGTCCATGGGCATGGATCATTTTAATGCCTGGAATAAGGGTTTTGAGATTTTCTTCAACCTCTTCTAAATCAGATATGCGTGGGCAAACATAAAAGACTTGGCCACCTCTAAAAATCTCACGTTCGATGGCTTCTTTAAGGATGACAGGATCCTGCGGCAAAATAAAGGTGCGGACAGCCAGGCGATCAACAGGTGGTGTCGAAATAATACTCATTTCTTTAACCCCAGTCATAGCCAGCTGCAAGGTGCGCGGAATAGGCGTCGCTGTTAATGTCAGAACATGGACGTTTTCTTTTAAGGATTTGATGTGTTCTTTTTGCTTCACGCCAAAATGCTGCTCGTCATCGACAATGAGAAGGCCAAGATTGGCAAACTCGATGGATGATGAGAGGAGGGCATGTGTCCCAATTACAATATCAATTTGACCGCTTTTAAGTTGCTGCTTTGTATGATCGGCCTCCGTTTTGGATATAAAACGTGACAGCTGTGCAATCTTGATGGGGAAGCCTTTAAAGCGCTGTATAAAGTTTTGTGTGTGCTGACGTGCAAGAAGGGTTGTGGGAACGACGACAGCAACCTGTGTGCCAGACATAGCAGCAACAAAGGCGGAGCGAAGAGCAACTTCCGTTTTACCAAATCCAACATCACCACAAACCAATCGATCCATAGGCTTTTGTTCAGCAATATTGCCAAGGACGGACTTGATGCTCTCTTCTTGATCTTCTGTTTCTTGATAAGGGAATCGTGCTACAAACTCTTGATACATATCATTGGA
The DNA here is from genome assembly GCA_964231155.1 of Alphaproteobacteria bacterium. GTDB lineage: Bacteria > Pseudomonadota > Alphaproteobacteria > Micavibrionales > SZUA-601 > CAXRKA01. The sequence continues at coordinate 939 of CAXRKA010000011.1, forward strand.
AATCGATAATTGCGGTGCTTTGAATAGGGCACGTTTGGCAGCCGTTTGTATCAGTTGATCTGCCATAGCCATAAGGTCTTTTTTGACACGGGCTTTACGCTTTTGCCACGCTGTGCCGCCCAGGCGATCTAAATGAACATCACTGTCCTCTGAACCAAAGCGTGATAAAACATCAATATTCTCGACGGGTACGTAAAGCTTATCGTCGCCGTCATAAATCAGTTTCAGAAAATCATGTGTCGAACCATCAGGGAGTTTTAGATTTTCTAGACCGCTAAAACGGGCAATACCATGTTCGATATGCACAACAATATCGCCTGGGTTGATCTCTTGGTAGGATTGTAGAACATCTTTACCCGTCTGGCGTTTTTTCTTTGGTGCACGAGATAAGCGATCACCAAAGATATCTTGTTCAGACAGCACAACAAGATGATCAGATTCAAAGCCGTGTTCAAGAGCATAGATACCAAAATGGATGAGGGAGGATTGTTTTTTGCGCTCATCATAGTACTCAATGTCAGTCATCTGTTCAAAGTTTTGTGAGCGGAATAGGCCTTTGATGCGTTCACGAGAGCCTTTTGTGTAACAGGCAATAACAACATCTTTGGCTTGAGATTGTTGTTGGTCAATATATCGCTTGAGCGCTGTGTAAAGGGCTTCGTTTGATGTATTGCGCTCGGTGGCAAAGCTGGGTGCGTTTTTAACGTTATAATTATAGTGATTGTCAGAGCCACCAGTTTGATGAGGTGTGATATCACGAATGATACGTGTAGGCTTAAGAAGGCCTTTCCACATCTCTTGATCAATATAAAGAAGCTCAGGTGGTAAGGGCTTATACTCAGTGAGGCCAACGCTTTTACCTTCAGAAGCGTTCAAGGCGGATTGGCGTGTGAGATAAAAGTCAGCAATTTGTTCTTGGCGCTCAGCAATAGCCTGGGGCACTTGATAGCTTTGTAATATGGGGGCACGTGGTAAAATGGATGGCAAATCCACCATCTCTTCATAAAAGAAAGGGAGCCAATGCTCCATGCCCGGATAAGCCTGCTGTTCACCGATAGCTTCATACAACGGATCATCGGATTGTAGTGCACCAAAGGTTTTTCTGTATTGGTCACGAAAGTTCTCAATACTGAATTCATTAAGGCGTAATTCTGAGGCTGCACCCAGTTGAAGGTTGGGAGCTTCACCCATAGAGCGCTGAGACATTGGATTAAAGTAGCGGATCACTTCTACTTCATCATCAAACAGATCAATACGGATAGGGTTATCAGCAGCAGCTGGAAAGATATCAATGATGCTGCCACGGAATGCAAATTCGCCAGCTTCGCGCACAGTTTCTGTGCGGTAATAACCTTCTTCTATTAGGAATTTTGATAGTGCATCACGATTGAGTGTGCTGCCTTTATGGATGTTAAAATGGCTTTCTTTAAAATAATCAAGAGAAGGCAGCTTTTGTAAGATGCCATTGACGGTTGTAAGCACAACGCTGGGGCCTTTAAAATCATTGCTGGCAAGTTTTGTCAAACATTGTGCACGTGTGGCTAGAATATCTTTGTGTGGAGAAACACGGTCATAGGGAAGGCAATCCCAGGCGGGTATATAAAGAATATCAACCTGAGGTGCATAGAACTGTAAAGCATCTTTGATGTCTTCTGCTTGCGCATCATTCAGAACAACAGAAATGATAGGGGATTGAAGCGAGACCCATGAATTTTGAGCATAGGACTCCAAAACCAATGGGAGATACCCATCCGGTGCACCTTCGATTAATCCATGTCCATTTTGTAATGGTTTCATGATGGGCACAGAGTAGCGCTCAGGCTCAAGAACGCAAGAAAAAAGACCGCCAAGAGGCGGTCTAATTCAATTTTATATATTAGATCAATTCTAAAACACAAGTCAGTCAAACGCTAAAGGTTGTACCTGCTTATGATCAGATCACTAGCTCGTAAAAATATGGTATGCCTGTTTCTTCAATCTTTTGTGCGATCGCAGGATAGTTTTTTCAGCTCGTCTTGAGATGTGCCTTTTTATACTCCAAGTACATCATAGTAATCTTGTTTTCTTATATGTGTCCCTAAAGCCTTTTATTGATCAAGAAACTGGATTATAGCCTGTCCCAAAGATATTCACGAGGACTACGACGATGAGGTAATTTATCATTGGTGTTTCTTTATCGGTATGGCCTAACTTATTACTAAGAAGGCCTATAAAATATTTCCAATCTACATATTTATCTTGGCCTTGATCTGTTATTTTTTAGCATTACGCGTCATGCAACCAATGTTGTTCTTTCGGGAGCCCATAGCTGTCTTACTTTCCTTGTAATTATTGTATAAAAATGGTGACTTCTTCATCTTTATGAGCAAATTGATCTACGTTAATTGGTATGTCAAATAAAAAGGACTCTTTTTTATTCTTTTTCTGATATATACAAAGTACCGTTGCTTGAGACTGCAATCGCAGCAATATGAGTGTGCTGATCAATTTTTCCGCCACCAATCGAGATGTCATAGTAGACACCAGCAGGGAAAAAGTGGTCATTGCTATCGGCTGTAACACTGCTATTACCCAATTTAAGATAAACGTCTTCTGTGGCATAAAGACTGATGATGCGTGTGCTTTCATCAAAAGTGGCTGCGTTGCGTGCGGATGTGCCAGTAAAATCAATGCGATGCGCGGCATCTGTTTTGAGACGAAGGGCTGGGATGGCGTTGTTGTCACTGTCAGTAGGAAGTACGGTTGTCATATGTTTTATCCTTTGTTTGTGGTCATAAAAAAAGCGCCCTCAACACTGGGGCGCCTATTCATTTTAGGAATATAGTCCGTTTTTATGATTTTGTCAAGACCTGCATGACCTTATCCAGTTCTTTTGTCCATTCAGAGACATCAACACCGTAATTGTCTTGAATTTTTTCAACATTCATAACGGAATAAGTGGGGCGTGCGGCTTTGGTTTGAAATTCAGCTGAGCTGACTGGGGCTAGATTCTTAACCTTGATTTTGATGCCATAGGCACGTGCTTGGGAAAAAATCTCTGCTGCAAAACTATACCAATTGGTCGATTTGGGATTGCTGAAGTGATAGATTCCCCATTCTTCAACATGATCAAAAAGAATCTTATTGGTGATATCATAGATAGCTTTGGCTAAAGAGCCTGCACTGGTTGGACAGCCATATTGATCTGTAATAATAGAGAGATCTTCACGCTTTTGTCCCAAACACAACATGGTTTTGACAAAGTTCTTACCATGAACGCTATAAAGCCAGCTTGTACGAATAATAATATGCTTTTCTAGGCTTTGTTTGATCAGGTTCTCACCTTCTAGCTTGCTTGCGCCATAAACATTAATCGGGTTTGCTTCAGCATTTGGAAAGATGGGGGCATTGCCTTGGCCATCAAAAACATAGTCTGTGGAAACATGAATAAGAGGAATATTGAGAGATTGTCCAGCTTTGGCCATTTCATCAACGGCTGTAGCATTGATCAGAAAGGCAAGATCTTTTTGTTCTTCTGCACCTTCAACATCTGTATAGGCTGAGCAGTTGATGATAAGATCAGGTTGAATTTGTTCAATAAAGGGCTGGATAGTTTCAATCTTTGTCAGATCACATTCGTCTTTATCGGCTAGGGTTAGCTCAAAGTTTTTGTCTTTTGAAAAAAGAATCTCAGATTCTTGTCCAAGCTGACCCAATGCCCCAAAGCAGAGAATATGTTTCTTATCATTCGGCATATTGAGGTAATGCACCTGCATCTTTGAGTTGTTGTAAAGTCATGCCTTGTCCATCTTGTTCGGATAATATGGGTGTTTGACCACCAGTCATTTCATCCATATCAAATTCAATATCTGGATCATTCCAAAGCAAGGTGTAATTGCCATCTGGGTAATAAATATTATCAACTTTATACATGAAATCAGCTGGACCTTCGATGACATAAAAGCCGTGTGCAAAATCTCTGGGTACCATAAGCATCTGGTTATTTTCTGCACTGAGCTCAACGGCAACAGATTTTCCAAAATGTGGAGAGCCTTCTCGTATATCGATCACAATATCAATGACTTTCCCACGTGTACAACGTACAAGCTTGGCTTGCGGGTAGGGGCTTTGAAAATGAAACCCTCTAAAAACATTGGCCTTGGAGTGCGAATGATTGTCTTGGATAAATTTATTATCAATCCCAGCTTTGACAAAAGCATCTTCATTATAAGGGACAATAAAATGCCCGCGATTATCTTCAAAGCATCTCGGCGTGACGATTTGTACGCCTCGTAATTCTGTTTCTTTTATATCAAACATAATGTTCTAAATATCGTTGAGTTTTATAAATTGTTCAAGAGCATCCCTGTATGGATTGCCATCTTTATACTCAGAAACCAGCTTTTTAAATTGTTGAACATCAATAAAGCCATGAATAAAAGCTTCCAATTCAGGTGAGCCGATCATCAAGCCTTGGCGTGCTTCAACAATCTCAATAAAGTTCGATGCGTTCAGGAAGCTATTAAATGTCCCTGTATCGAGCCAAGCCACACCAGCATTCATTGTAACAACAGAAAGTTGGTCATCTTTGAGGTAAGATACATTCAGGTCTGTGATCTCAAGCTCTCCACGATCTGAAGCTTTCAAAGATTTTGTGCGCTCAACGGCCGTTTCGTCATAAAAATAGATCCCTGTCACAGCATAGTTGGACGGAGGATCTTTCGGTTTCTCGATAATATTGATGACATTCAACTCATCATCAAAATCAACCACACCATAACGTTGTGGGTTTTTCACGTAATAGGCAAAGACGGTTCCACCTTGACCGTTTTCATTGGCTTGTGCGAAAAGCTCCGGCATAATTGTGCCGTAAAAAACATTATCGCCTAAGATCATCATTGTTGGATGATTGTCAATGAACTCTTCAGCAACAAGAAAGCCCTGAGCAATACCACCAGCTTCAGGTTGTTTAAGATATTGAATAGATAGCCCCCATTGTGAGCCATCACCGAGAAGTGTTTCATAGAGTGGTATATCTTCTGGGTTGCACACCATAGCAACGTCTCTAATACCAGCCTGAATAACATTACTCAGTGGGTAAAAGATCATAGGCTTGTTATAGATCGGTAGGAGATGTTTACTGAGGCCCTTCGTAATAGGCGCAAGGCGTGTGCCATGGCCACCGGCCATTATGATCGCTTTCCGATTATTCTGCGGCATGTTTATCTCTCCAGTCTGGATTGTCTAAATACCATTCAATTGTTTCCTTCAGGCCGTCCTCGAAAAGAATATTGGGTGACCAGCTTAAGGATGTTTCGATGTTCTTATTGCAAATAGCATACCGTAAATCATGACCTTTCCTATCTTCAACAAAGCTAATCAGATCTTTGTATGAGCCAGATGAGCGTGGTTTGATTTCATCGAGAATACCACAGATTTTCTCAACAAGAGCAATGTTGGTCACTTCACAGTCACCACCGACATTGTACGTTTCACCAATCTTGCCATCATTGAGAACAGCAACCAATGCACTGACATGGTCATCAACATGGATCCAGTCGCGGATATTTTCGCCTGTTCCATAAACGGGGATGTTCTTCTCAGATAAGCAACTGTATATCACAACAGGGATGAGCTTTTCTGGGTATTGATATGGCCCATAGTTATTTGAACAATGCGTGATCAGTGTGGGCAACTTATATGTCTTATTCCAGGCACGTACTAAGTGATCGCTGGCTGCTTTGCTTGCAGAATAGGGGGAGTTGGGCGCATAAGGTGTATCATTGTCGAAAGGAGGGTCATTGACCGCAAGGCTGCCATAAACCTCATCTGTTGAGATGTGGACAAAGCGGAAAGCTTCCTGTTCTTCCGCATCCAGTGTCTCAAAATACGCCTGTGCAGCTGATAAAAGAACATGCGTGCCGTTAATATTGGTGGTTATAAAGTCCGCACTATCATCAATAGAGCGATCAACATGACTCTCAGCGGCTAAGTGTAAAATAGCTTTGGGTTTTGTGGATTGGATAGCGGCTCTTACCGTATCTTTATCACGTATATCACCTTGGATGAACTGATAGCGTTCGTTATCTGAGATGTTTTCAAGTGTTTGGAGATCACCTGCATAGGTCAGAGCATCAAAATTGATGACCGTTTCATCTGTATTGTTAATCAGATACCGTATAAGAGCCGATCCTATAAAGCCCGC
>CAXRKA010000012.1:0-5096 GCA_964231155.1 Alphaproteobacteria bacterium
AACGAGAAACGCTGATGTCAAAACGTAAAAAACTATGTGAATTTGAGGGCTGTATGGAGCACGGTGAATACCGAGCCCCGAAGTCACGTGTCCGTCTCAATGACTATTATTATTTTTGCTTGGAGCATGTGCGTGAATACAATAAGGCTTGGGATTATTTTGAAGGCTATACAGAAGAAGAGATCACAGCGCAGTATAAGCTGGATGATGGCTGGGATCGCCCAACCTGGTCAGTCACAGAGAGTCTAACAACGGAAGAGCGTATGCGCCGTATGGCGGCGATGTTCTACGGCGGACAAACAGATCCTCAGCCCAAGAAAAAGTCTCGAAAGAAACCACGAAAGCGCGTGTCATCAAAGATTGAAAAGGCGCTCGATACTCTGGGCTTGGAAGATATGAGTGATTTTGTTGTGGTTAAGGCGCGCTATCGGTCATTGGCATTGGAATGGCATCCGGATAAAAATAAAGGCAATAAAAAGGCGGAAGATAAATTCAAAGCCATCAATGAGGCATATACGTTACTCAAAGAAAAACATGCCCAGGAATGAAAATAACGGCCAATAAAGCTTCCCAATTGCCTCAAGCGCACTAAGATTATAGGAATAGAATAAAAGAGAGATAAGACGTTATGACGAAAACACAATCGCGTATACAAGCTATAGACCCCATTCAAGAGACACCAGATCAATCCATTGATGTAAAAGCTGTCTTTAACATTGATTGTGACTGGATGGTTCAGGGGTTTAAAAACCGCCATGATTTGGTTCCAGAGGTCGATGAGACTTATGTGTTCCAAGAGGATGTCACAAAATCAATCTTAGCCGGTTTTCTTCACAACAGACGTGTGTTGATACAAGGTTTACATGGTACAGGTAAATCAACACATATTGAGCAGGTGGCTGCCCGCCTCAATTATCCATGTGTACGCATCAATCTTGATAGCCATATTTCTCGTGTGGATTTGATTGGGCGTGACGTGATTACTTTAGAAGAGGGTCAACAAGTCACACGTTTCCAGGAGGGGATCTTGCCATGGGCCATGCAAAACCCCTGTATCTTAGTTTTTGATGAGTATGATGCTGGACGTCCAGATGTGATGTTCGTCATTCAGCGTATCCTTGAAAGTGATGGTAAGCTGACACTCTTGGATAGCAATACTGTTATTCATCCCCACAAAGACTTCCGCCTTTTTGCGACATCCAACACTGTGGGCTTGGGTGATGCATCGGGTCTTTATCATGGAACGCAGGCCTTAAACCAAGGGCAGATTGATCGCTGGCATATTGTTACAACACTCAATCACCTCGAAGAAGAAGCTGAGATTGGTATTGTTCTCAAAAAACAACCCTCATTGGATACAAAAGAAGGAAAAGCACTTGTTCAACAGATGGTGCGTTTGGCACAAATGACACGCACAGGATTCCGGGCCGGAGATATTTCGACGTTGATGTCGCCGCGGACCGTGCTGACCTGGGCGGAGAATTATCTTATCTTTGATGATGTTGCAAAGAGCTTCCATCTCTCGTTCCTCAATCGTTGTGATGAGGTTGAGCGTGCTATTATTGCAGAATATTACCAGCGCTGTTTTGATGATCACATAGAGTTATCAGTCGCTGTGGCGGAGTAGCGCATGCACGATAGACACGCAACAATTGCTGCCAATATTCGTGCTCTATCCAATATGTCACAGTTACCTGTGCATATTTCTCATGATTTTATGCCAGTGCCTTTTGCTGGAAACCCATCGGATCGTATTGCATTACAAAAGACAGCAGAGATCAATGCACTACGCAGTCATGGTGATTATGCGGCTGCGCTTTTGCGTTATAGCGATAATACAGTTGATCTTGGGTATCATGCTTATGCACATGATTTAGAAGCGATCCGAACATTATTTTGTCTGATGGATGATTATCCCGGAACAAAACATCATGTGGATGGGTTTTTGCCCCATATATCGTCTGATCCTAAGTTTATATTTTTATGGGCATTGTGGGCAAACGTTACGGGGGAAGATAGGCCAGAGCTTATTCCAGAACTCAATTTAGATATTGATCATAATGCATTGAAACAAAGCCTCCGCAATGCTGAAGCGTTCCATCAATTGATGCGTGATCTTCTGACAGAAATGTCTAAGAACGAGCCCAATATTAATGCGCCACAAGCCCCCAAAGAAAAGCCTGCTCAGACTATGAGCGAAGATGCTCAAGATCATGAACCACAGAATAACAATGAAGATCATTCTGGTGATCACAAAGCGTCCAAACCTCAAGAAAAGCAAGAGACAACAGAGCAAACGCAATCGCAACAAGGCGCAAGCGAGGGTGATGAAGATACAACCTCAACCGTTCTTGAGGAGAATACATCTAAGAAAATAGATTTGGATGATGATTTTGAAACGCAATATATTCAAGAACCCAAACGTAATGATAGGCTGAAGCAATCCAAAGATGTTCTGTCTAAGACAACGCAGTATGATGTTTTCACATCCAGATATGATCAAGTTGTGTCTGCAAGCTCTTTGGCGCTTTTGTGCGATCAGATCAGTTTAAGGGATAATCTAGATAACGCATTGAAGAATGATGGGTTGTCGAATTCAGCTGTACGTCTGGCCAATCGTTTACAGCGCCTTCTCATGGCGCAAAAGCGTCATCAATGGCGTCGCAACACAGATCAGGGGATATTGGATACGCACCGTTTGTCACGCCTTGTTATTGATCCCAGTTACCCCATGGCGCATAAGCGCCGCATTATGGATCATTATGATGAGACCATTGTCTCTATTGTGATCGATAATTCAGGCTCTATGCGTGGCCGTCCAATGCTTTTGGCTGCGCTTTCAGCAGATATACTAACAAAGACATTAGAGCGCTGTGGTGTGGCGTCTGAGGTTTTGGGCTATACAACAAAAGAGTGGAAAGGTGGTCAATCTTATCGTGATTGGATATTGCAAGGCTCACCTAAATCTGTTGGCCGCCTGAATGACCTTAGGCATATTGTCTATAAATCAGCTGATCAGCCTTATCGCCGCGCACGCCATTCTATGGCTGTAATGCTCAAAGACAGTATCTTGAAAGAGAATATTGATGGTGAAGCGCTGCTATGGGCACATGATCGTTTGAGTAAACGCCCTGAAACACGCAAAATTATGATTGTGATTTCTGATGGCGCACCCGTTGATGATGCAACGGCTGTAGCCAACAACAATGACACGTCATTTTTAGAAAAGCACTTAAAGACCACGGCGCAGTGGATTGAAACACAGACACCTGTTGAATTGATTGCCATTGGTATTGGTCATGATGTGAGTGCGTATTATAAGAATGCCTTTGTTCTATCTAGTGCAGAACAGTTGGTTGAGACGATGATGAAACAGCTTACGCGGCTACTTGTGTAAGCTTTCGTTTTGGCCTGAAATAACTCCATAAAATAATTACATAATATTGCTTTTTATTAACTTTTAAGGGGTATGATCACAATAAATAGAGTTATAAATATAATCTGAGGTAAGAAAGTGCAGCAAAATCAATTGACTAAAGAAGAAACGATGGTACTGATCAGTGCAAAGCATCAAGAAAAAGGTGCGCTTTGGGCGTTGATTCGTATGTCACTGGAAACTTATGCATCTGTTGCTCAAGCGGCACAAGATCATCAGCCGCTCAATTTATCAACACTGGGTGAAGTTGTTGATACAGGTTGGGGAGATCTGCCAGAAGAAGATGTGTTGCAAGCGATGTATGCACGCTATGGAGATATAGAAAAAATTCGTTCAGACGTTGTGTCTGCTTTAAATACAGAATAATGTAAGCGTTTATAAAGGGTGTGGGGATAGATATGAAACCGGAAATCATCAAACTTATTTTGAGTTCAATTAAAGGCCTTAAGATCGGAGATACCGTGTCTGAAAGCCAGATCAGGGCTATTCTCAAGGATAGTGAGATTGATGTTAGTGTCATAAAGATTACGGAAGACATTCTACAACCTCTGCAAGAAGCACAAGTTCTTACAATTCTTGACCCAGAACATGAGAATGAAGAGGCCAAGTTTAAGTTTGATGAAGAGCTCATTGCACCTGAAGCTGGTGTTTTAAGAACCGCAAAGTTGTCTACAAGATTAAAAAATGTTGATGATAGCCATCTACATGCTAAGGCGTTAAGAACGATAGGTAACGATCTCCTAAACGAATCAAGAGAAAAGCCTTCAAAACCTGATCTTGAAGATCTTGGAAATGTCAATGTTGAGGTTCCAATCATTGTTGATCAAAAGAGCTTAGAAACAGCACAAGAGATTGCAGAAGATCTAAGCCAAAATAAAGACAGTCAAGTTTGGAGTACAATTAAAGGGTCTGCAGAAGCTTTTCTCTGGGGTGCTGCTATATCTGCAACTGTGAACGCCATTGGGGTTATTGGCTATCCAATAGCTACGGCCGCTATTTTTGCTATACGCACAGCGATTAAAACATCAGGTAGTGACCATTTCAAAAAGCGATTACAAGAACTTAAAGATGCCAATGGTGGCAATGTTAGTTTTGGTGATCGCCTCGGTGCTTTTGGCCGTGCTTTTGGTCAGCAAGTTAAAGATACAGGTCGGGGCCTTGTGACTGTAGCCAAGAATATTGGTGGTATTTTTAATCTTAAAGCCATGGCTAGAGGTGATTTTTCTCAGTTTAGAACAGGAATCATAACAGCTGCTAAAACAGCACTTATTGTAGGTTCTACAGCACTGGGAGCGGCGTCTATTTCTGGCTTGGGTATAACTGAATTGGCTGCCGCTGAGCCATCGGTCGTTGAAGGCCCTGCTGAGGGCGTTGATTATGTTGCCATCGATATTGAGGCTCTGCCCAGTGATGTGTTGAGTGATACATTGGATGTGGCGATTGAACCATCAGGTCCAGATAGTACAAAGGTTCTTGGTGTTGAAACAGAGCCAGAGGTTTATGAGGAGCTCGCTGTTGAAGAAACAGGTCCAACACCAGAAGAGTTTGCGCAGATACGTGGTATTAGCCAGATCCAAATGGTTTTGGATGGTCTGGGTTTAGGTGAAGATATGGGCTCATTCTGGGATGATACATGGAATGCAGAGACGGTTGAAATGCT
>CAXRKA010000013.1:0-9369 GCA_964231155.1 Alphaproteobacteria bacterium
TTATATCAAAGATACAGTCCAAGAAACTGGTGTTGCGCCAAGTTTTGAAGAAATGAAACAGGCGATGGACTTGAAATCAAAATCGGGAATTCATCGGCTCGTGAATGGCCTTCTAGAGCGTGGGTATATTCGCAAGCTTTCTAACCGTGCACGTGCAATTGAAGTGATCCGTGAGACAGAAAAAGACATTCCAGATGCACCTGAATCTTTGACACATGGCCCGTTCATCCCACTCTATGGAAAGATTGCTGCTGGTAGCCCTATCTCAGCTCTGGCCAACCAAACTGACTTTATTCAAATTCCTGAATATATCCAATCCAACAAAGATCTTTATGCTCTCACCATCGAAGGTGACTCAATGGTGGAAGCTGGCATTCTCAATGGAGATATTGTTGTCATAGAAAAATGCAATATTGCCAACCAGAATGATATTGTTGTTGCACTCATCGAAGATGAAGAAGCCACTTTAAAGCGCTATAGACAATCCGGTGAGATTGTAACACTCATTCCAGAGAATAAGATTCATACGGCGCAGTCTTACAATGCACAGCAAGTTAAAATCCAAGGTAAGCTTGTTGGCTTAATCCGTAACTATTACTGAGCCCACATTCTTTTTTGACGCTCTACCAGTTTGCGCTCAAATCCCTCTTTACTGATGTAGAGAGACATGCCGCCATTATAATAGCGGTCAAAGAAATCAAATTGTCTATATTTTGATACAGCTGGACAGTCTCTTTCAATACCGCCCTGATTAAAAACCATATAGTCAATAGCTTGACCACTCTGGCAATCTTCTTTCATTGCCTCCGTTGATAAAGGCAGAGCAATGGTCCGGTCTTCATAGGTGTAGAGACATCCCGATACATCACAGGTTACTGGAGCGTCTTCATCTTTGAAATAACCAATCCTAGATGCCCCCACCACACTCTTCACAATATCAGTGGTAAAGCCATCACCTTTATTGGACAGCCACAGCGTCTTTCCTTCAACAATGCCCACAAAAGCTCCATCACCAGGCACTACAATATTAGGCGGACGCGTTATAAACATGGCTAACAAACATAAAATAAAAGCACTAAAAGCTATAGAACGTCTAGTCACATCACGAAAGATAGCCGCCATAATGAAACCTGTGATTGTTCCTATAAATAGAAGTGTTTCTGGAGCAGCAACCGTAACCACTGACATATGCAAGTCCTGAATATACTCAGCCACCGCTTGAATGAAATCTATAGCCCATGCCAGAGCTTTTAGGGGATAAAACAACAAAAATGTTGGTAACCAACCGAACGCCAAAATCATAACCACGAGGGGCATGACCACAAAAACCATAAGCGGCATCACAATACTATTGGCCAACACACCCCAAACGGCAACCTGCTGAAAATGATAAAGTGCTGGTGGCATCGTAGCTATTGTTGCAATAACCGTTGAAAGAATAACACCCAAAACATAGTAACCCGCCTTTGAAACTGTACTCTGGCCATACATATAATAATGCTTATTCAAGACCTCATACGCCGCCACAAGGCCAATCACAGCAAGAAATGACATCTGAAACCCTGGTTGAGCTATACTTTGTGGTGCCATCAATAAAATGGCTATGGCTGCAACAGCAACGGTCCTAAGCGTTAAGGCGACCCTATCAAAAACAACTGCCAGTAAGACCAATCCTGTCATTATCATGGCACGTTGTGTCGAAACAGATGCGCCCACAAAATGCATATAGAAATAACTACAGAATAATGTGAGCACTTATGCTACTTTTTTAGATGAAAATCGCAAAGCAAGATATTCAAATTGAACAAAAATGTACCGAAAAACAAAAAACAATATCCCTGCGACCAAACCGACATGCAAACCTGAAATAGCTAAGATATGTGCTAAGCCAGAATTACGAATGGCCTCCATTTGTGTCTCAGAGATTGATGTTTTCTCACCCGCCACCAATGCCATCGCCATTCCACGTTCTTTTTTTGGAATAAGAGACTCAATTTGGTGGATAATATTGTCTCTATAGCTATGTAAGAGTGATTTAAATAGAGAAACATCATGATCAGCATGATCACTTACAACATCCACTCTATCTACCGCAAAGCCATAACCACCGACATGTTTATAAAAAGCATGACGCTGAAAGTCATAGCTCTTAGGCAATAAAGGTTCAGACGGTGCCATCACAGATAATCGTGTTTGAATGCGTTGACCTAAATTGGGTGTATAACTCTTTTGACGAATGGTGACGCGCAGACGTTTAGGGTATCCCCTATCCTTCTCATACTGAATATCCTCGATATAAACTTTCCAGCCCGTCTCAGCACGATCATAATCAACAACAGTGGCCTCTACATTCACTGAACGGATATTCTTTTTCAAAAGTTGTGTTGTATTAAAATGCGTATGTACATCCGCTAAACCAAAGCCAACAACAAAGGCAGCAAAGACAGCCACACAACGGTATGTTAGATAAGATTGGCGAGACTTAAATAAAACCAAACAAGCAAAGAAACAAGAAATACCAACAACATGCGGATCGGGCTCAGTGGGATAGCCTAGATACAAACCAGCGCCCATAGCTAAAGAGAAAGCTATCCAGTGAATCCAACGGCCTTCTTGCTCTTCTAGGCATATTTGGAAATATGATTTTATCCTACTCATACAGTACTTATTAAATCACATAAACTATCTCTTGATCAAAGAAAGATTGTTGCACTAGCTCTTCGCAAACGCACATCACTGACTATTGATTTCTTGTTTTAAGTGGATAAACATGAGGCAACAGATATCAAAAAAAGGATCTGTTTTATGTGTAAAATCAATATTCGATATGCGCGCCCCTCTGACATCCCAGCGCTCACAAAAGTTCATCACAGTGCCTGGCAGCAAACCTATAAAAAAGTGGTTCCTGAATTGGCAGAGATTACGCCCGAATCCTATTTTCAAAAATACTGGACTGGGCTTTTTTCTGATCAAAGCAATGATCGCATTGGGATTATCGCTGAAAACGAGTTTGGCGACATTATGGGTTTTATTAGCTACGGCCCAACCAGTGAGCTGATCATGAACAAAGCTGACATGGATCTATCAAAGGCAGAACATGTTGGAGAGATTGAAAAACTCTATGTCAATATTGACTTGCCCTCTGAGCGTAAAGAAAAGGGCGTTGCTTATCGGCTCTTTGCACACGCGATGAAAGATATGAACAAAAATGGCAACGAAGAAATGTTGGTCCGCAGTTTTTCTTTCAACAAACTTGCCGATGGATTTTATACACGACAGGGTGCTATTGTGAAAACGGAAGATCCTTTCCTTATGTTACAAACACGAGATGTCCCTGGAGAACGGCCTTTTATGATTTATACACCTAATATTTTATTCCACCTCCCCAGTATCAAACTGTTTTTAGCCAAAGAGAATGTTGCTGATCTTCTTGCACAAGAACCTATGTTAAACATTCCAAATGCAACAACACATCACAAAACCGTTTTCCAAGAGGCTTCAGGGTATGGACTATAACGAACCCGCTATCAATATTTTAGAAAAACTCATCTCCTTTCGCACAACGGCCCAAGGTGATGGGCATCGTGCATCTTATGATTATATAGCCAATTACTTTGATGAATATGGCATTAAGCCAGAGATCTTTGTGTCCGAAAGCAATAGTGAGCTACAAAATATTTGGGCGACACTGCCTGCCTCAAATGGAAATACAAATGGCGGAATTATATTGTCCGGTCACACAGATGTTGTTGATGTTGATGGTCAACAATGGACGTCTGATCCCTTTGTGATGCGTATAGAAGATGATAAAGCGTATGGGCGGGGCGCTTGCGATATGAAAGGCTTTAATGCTTGTGCTATGGCATTACTGCCTGACCTCTTGAACATAGAACGTGCTTTTCCTATTCATTTCTCATTCACACATAGTGAGGAAGTTGGCCTTATTGGTGTCCAAGAATTACTACCTCACATCAAAGACAGAGCCAAAGATATTAAAGCCTGTATTGTTGGAGAACCCACCTTATGTGTCCCTGTAGAAGCGCATAAAGGCTTTACGGGCTATCATATCACTGTGACAGGCACACCTGGACACTCTTCTCGTGCGCCGTATGGCGTTAATCCCATCACCATATTGTCTCAATTGGTCACGAAGCTTGATGAAAAAGCCACTGAACGCCAATCAAAGCCATTTCCAGGATCCAATTTTGATCCGCCCTACACCACTATTAACCCTGGTATCTTACGTGGTGGATCTGGCACCAACAGTATCCCCGCTCAAGCTGAGTTAAAGTTTGAATATCGCCTACATCCTGGTGATGATGACCAAGATCTTAGAACCTTAATTAAAGATCATTTTGACCAGATTGAATTGAACAAGCCCATGGGCACTGGTGTATTCGATATTGATGAATATTGTAATGATCCTGAACTGAGTAAAGAAGATAGCGACTTTTTTGATCAGATATTTCAAGATCAGACACGTCAATCTGTGACCTACTGTACAGAGGCTGGTTTCTATCAATCCATTGGCATTCCCTGTATGGTCTTTGGCCCTGGTTCTATTGATCAAGCCCACCAAGGGGATGAATATATTGAGATTTCACAAATTGGTAAGTATATGCATTTCATGCGCACACGCTTTCTTGATGCTGTTAAATTGAAATGAACCAAGAGTATTGGTTGATCTTTTTTAAGGCACATTGTATTTTTTCAAAATATTCAACATAAGAAAAATACTATGACTGTCATTACACGCTTCCCTCCATCCCCCACTGGCAAACTCCAGATTGGCAATGTGCGCACAGCGCTGTTTAATTATCTTTTTGCGCGCCACCATAATGGACAGTTTGTGTTACGCATAGAAGACACAGACCGTGAGCGCTCAACCGATGCCAATATTCAAGTGATCTTTGATGCCTTAGAGTGGTTAGAGCTTGAATGTGATAACAAAGATGATGTTGTTTATCAATTCTCGCGCAGAGATCATCACGCTGAAATTGCTCAAAAGCTCTTAGATTCTGGACAAGCGTATAAATGTTATACATCAAAAGAAGAGTTGGCAGAGCTCCGTACCGCAGCCGAAAAAAATGGTGAACATTTCATATTCAAAAGCCCTTGGCGTGATAAAGACCCTTCTGAAGCGCCCAGTGATAGTGAACCTGTTGTACGCATTAAAGCCCCTCAAACAGGTGAAACAACCATTAGCGATCTCATACAAGGTGATGTGACTGTTAGTCATGATACACTGGATGATTTTATCCTCTTACGCAGTGACGGTACGCCCACTTATATGCTGTCTGTTGTTGTTGATGATTATGATATGGGTGTCACACACGTTATACGTGGTGATGATCATTTGAACAACGCCTTCCGCCAGCAACTTATATATAAAGCCATGGGGTGGGATGCACCGTATTATGCGCATGTTCCTTTAATTTTAGGTTCCGATGGCAAAAAACTATCAAAACGACATGGTGCGGTTGGTGTGGCTGAGTTTAAAGAAATGGGTATTTTGCCTGCCGCTCTCCGCAATCAGCTCTTACGCTTAGGGTGGTCACATGGAGATGATGAAATCATTTCTGATGCACAAGCCATTGAATGGTTTGATCTTGATGGTGTGAATAAATCACCGGCAAAACTAGATTACGATAAACTTCTTAACCTCAATGGCCATTATATCCGTGAAAGCAAAACTGAAGATATTCTCCCTCTTGTCCAACAGCACCTTGGTGAAATAGATACAGATTTGCTTGAACGCGCTTTACCTGCACTCCAAGAACGCGCAAAAACAATCAATGATCTAGCTAAATCTGCAGAGTTTTACTTCAAAACACCGCCTTTAATCATGGATGAGCGCGCACAGAAAGCCATTGAGAAAGAATATGCACCTCTTGTGGTATCTAAAGCAATCACTCTTTTTGAAGAAACAGACACTCTAGACACTGAAACTGCCCAATCGATTATTCAATCGATTATGGATCAGAATGATATGAAGATGAGCCAAGTGGGTCCTCTTCTTAGAGCTGCTCTTTGTGGTACAATGCAAGCGCCTGATCTCAGCGTTGTTATCTCTATACTGGGTAAGGACGTATGTTTAGAACGCCTCCGTTCTATCAACACTAATTAAGCCTAAAACATTCATAAATCCTTCATCACCATAACCTATAGTTGTGTGGTTATTATGCTACAACCGCGAAAACCGGAGGATCTATGGACGAATATAAGAAAGAAACAGCAACTCTAACCTTTAATGATTCAGGCGATAGCTTTGAGTTGGATGTTTTTAAAGGTATACAAGGACCCGATGTTGTTGATATTAGAGGTCTTTACAAAGATACTGGACGCTTTACTTATGATCCTGGTTTTAACTCCTCTGGAAGTTGTCATTCCGCCATCACCTATATCAACGGTGAAGAAGGCATACTCCGCCATCGTGGTTATTCCATTGAGGATCTAGCCAGCAACTGCACATTTATGGAGGTCGCCTACTTGTTGCTTAATGCTGAACTTCCTAACCAAGCAGAAAAAGATGTATTCGAAAATTCAATAAAGCATCACACGCTGGTTGATGAGCAGGTCTATAAATTTTTTAGTGGTTTCCGCCGTGATAGCCACCCTATGGCCATGATGACCGGTGTGGTTGGTGGTTTATCTGCCTTTTATAAAGATGCTGCGAATTTCTCAACTCCAGAAGAACGCGAGCTGACAACCCATCGTTTGATCGCTAAGATGTCAACACTGGCGGCTTGCGTTTTAAGATATGTCTCTGGCCGTAACTTTGTTTATCCGCGCAATGATCTAAGATATTCAGAGAATTTCTTGCATATGTGTTTCTCCTTACCATCAGAAGAATATAAAGTGTCACACATCTTATCTGATGCTATGCGTAAGCTCTTCATACTTCATGCTGATCATGAGCAAAATGCATCCACTTCAACGGTTCGCCTTGCTGCATCATCGGGTGCCAACCCATTTGCATGCGTATCTGCCGGTATTGCCTCTCTTTGGGGACCAAGTCATGGTGGAGCAAACGAAGCAGTTCTAAGAATGCTTGATGAAATTGGTTCTGTTGATGAAATCCCAGACTTTATTAAAGGCGTTAAAAACAGAGAACGCCGTCTCATGGGCTTTGGTCACCGTGTTTATAAAAACTATGACCCACGTGCCAAAGTGATTGAAAAAGCTGCTCATGATGTTCTAGAAGCCCTAGGCATGCAAGATAATCCAAAGCTTAAACTTGCTCTAGAGCTTGAAAAAATTGCATTGAACGATGATTTCTTTGTTCAACGTAAGCTTTTCCCGAATGTTGATTTCTATTCTGGCATTATCTATGAAGCTCTTGGCTTCCCACGCGACTTCTTTACGGTCCTTTTTGCCGTCTCTCGGACTGTCGGTTGGATTGCACAATGGAAAGAGCTTATTGAAGATCCAGCATTTAAGATCTCACGTCCACGTCAACTTTATGTTGGTCATGAAAAACGTGAATTTGTCGCTCTGGATAAGCGCTAGTTTATTTTAAATTAGATAAGACCACATTTGCAGCCGCTGAAGGATCAGCAGTTAGAATGCTTTTGACATCAAGCAATCTTGCTTTTTGTGAAGCACCTTTTTCATTGATCAAAATATCCTCAAGCTCCTGCCTAAGATTATCCGAAGTACATTCATACTGCAGATACTCAGGAACCAGTGGCTCATCAAGGAGTATATTGGCTAAGCTTGCATATTTAGCCTTGGCTAAGCATTTCAGCATGACATACGTCAAGAATGAGACCTTATAGCAGTTTATACTTGGTGCCTGGCACAATGCCAATTCCAAAGTGATCGTACCGGATGCATTCAAAACACAATCTGCGGACTGAATGGCCTTGTACTTCTCATTCTGCTCAATTATATGAATGCCATGACCGTTAATCATGCCTTCAATGTATGACTTATGCTTATTCACAGCCACCACACCAACATCTAGAGCCATTTGATTCTGGTTTTTGAACGCATTGATTGTTTCAATGAATATTGGCAATAATTTATCAATCTCTGCACGTCTCGAACCAGGTAAGAGTAACACAAATGGGTTTTCTTTGCTCATGTCATGCGTATCTTTAAAGGCATCTAATGTTTTTTGATCATGCATAGGAACTGTTTTAACCAATGGATGGCCTACAAAATCAGCCTTAAGCCCTTCTTTTTCAAAATATGAAGGCTCAAATGGAAATAAACACAACATATGATCTAAAAACTGTGCCACAGCCTGCGCTCTCTTGGGGCGCCATGCCCAAACAGTTGGCGCGACATAGTGAACAACGGGTGTTTTGATGCCCTTTTTACGAAGACACTTAATGACACGAAAACAAAAATCAGGCGCATCAATCGTAACGATAACATCTGGTTTTTGCTGAATAATATCTTCAACAGTTTGCGAAATACGTGAAAGGAGCTTTGGTATTTTAGGCAATATCTCCGCAATACCCATTACAGAAAGATCTGACATATCAAACAGAGAGGATTTCAGACCTGCATCAAACATAGCTTCGGCACCAATACCGCTAAACTCAATATCAGCGTTTTGCTCCTGAATGGCTTTGATAAGTTCTCCGCCAAGAAAATCACCAGAAGCTTCACCAGCAATGAAATAAATGCGCTTTACCATTAATTAGACGCCTCATCTGGTTTAATACCCACAATAAATAAGCCCTTTTGATCAGCGAGCTCTATAGCTTCGTCTTGTTCAAAGAAAAACGCATCTTCTGCCTCAATCGCAATGCCTGCAAGCTTGTTCTGAATGGCTTTTTTGACCGTATCGGCACCAATCGCTGGTAAATCTATATTCTTATTTTGCTGCGGCTTACAGGCTTTCACAAGAATGGCGCCCTTTTCTTCCGTCTTCTCAATCATGGCATTTGTGCCCGTTTTATCTTCTTCCATAAGAATAGATTGATTATGAACGATTACACCTTGTCCAAGATCTTTTTCTCCCAGCACTTTGGCGGCTTCAAAACCCATTAAAATATCTTTCATTTGATCAATAGAGGGCTGTTCTTGGGTGTACATTTTATGTTCTACCAGTGAATCAACCAATATATCCTTGGCGCCAACAACCTTGTAGCCCTGACCTTCAATTTTGCGTGCAAGAAAGCTGAGCAAGCTATCATCGCCCTGATTGGTTTTACGAGAAAGCCATTGATATTGCAAAAGCCACAATATCCCGCGCCAATCGAGCTTTATTTCGCTAAACTCTGGACGATGGACACTGCCCACCATAATGACATCTTCTGCGCCTACACGCTTAAAGTGCTTCAGAATTCCATTGATAGATCCTAAATTGACAAAAGCATGTGGGTGTTTTTTGACAAAATCCACTTCGCATGACCC
>CAXRKA010000014.1:0-17892 GCA_964231155.1 Alphaproteobacteria bacterium
GCTTCATCAAGAAAATCTACGTGGCCTGAAAAAAGAGGCAGTATGACGGAGACTTGAGGCGTGTTTGAAGACGGGGGCATAATATTTTCGTTCAATCTTTCAGTGAGAACGATAACACTGAAAGAGGAGTATGACTAACCATTTGATGATGGCGTAATGTTTTTAATATATTTAGATACGCTGTCTTGGATACGGATAATATCAGTGTCATCAATTTCCCCACATTGAACCTCATAGATAACAAGGTTTTTATCCCTGTTGTTTTTGAGACTGTGCTCTGTGCGCTCAGGGATATATGTAGATTGACCTTCGCTAAGAGTGCTTGTTACGCCATTAATTTTAATCTCAGCTTCACCTTCAAGGATGACCCAGTGCTCTGATTTCTTAAAGTGGACTTGTGTCGCTGTTTCATAGCCAGGCTTAATCATCACTTCTTTGGATGTATAGTTACAGCCTTCTTGTAGAAGGCGACTGTAACCCCAAGGCTGACGCTTCATACGGCCTTTAAGGAATTGGCCTTGACCTTGACTTTTGATATGTTCAAGAAGTGTCTTGACCTCTTGTGTGTTATTTCTGTTGGCAACCAAAACAGCGTCTTCACTCGAGACAATCACAACATTATCCAGTCCAACAGTGGCAAGGAGGCGACGATCTGTAGAACGAAGATAAGAGTTCTTGGTGTTATAGGCGACAACATCACCGACACAGACGTTTAATTGCTCATCTTTATCTTCCACATCCCACAGAGACCCCCATGATCCGATATCATTCCATGATAGAGAGACAGGCATCACAATTGCTTTATTGGTTTGTTCCATGATGGCAACGTCAAATGAAATATCTGGCGCATTTAAAAAATCGTCAGATAGACGTGTAAAATCAAGGTCTTTGTATTTATCTGTAACAGACTTCAAAACGGTTTGATGGATTCTAGGGTAGTGGATCTTCATCTCATCAATAACAGTGCCCGCATGGCAAAAGAATATACCAGCATTCCACGTGTATTTCCCGGTTTCAATAAAGCCTTCAGCCGTGATGCGGTCTGGTTTTTCTGCAAAATGCTCAACATGATAAATATTGTTACTGCCAGCCATGCGTTGGCCATGTTTGATATAGCCATATCCTGTTTCAGGATAGGTTGGTGTCACACCTAATGTTGAAAGGTAACCCTGAGACACGATAGGTGTCAGTGTTTTGATGCTCTCTTCAAAAGCCTCTGTATCTTTGATGTAATGATCTGAAGGCAAAACCAAAATCAGAGCATTGGGATCATCCTTGTAAATATCCATAGTGGCTGCAGCAATAGCTGGGCCTGTGTTTCGGGGTGCTGTTTCAAGAATGATTGAACGTGGTTTAATTCCACGTTCCTGAAAATGAGCTGCAACGAAAAAGCGATGGGCTGAATTACAGACAACAGTTATGCGTTGAAATAGCTCAGTGTTTTGAACGCGTTCAGCCGTTTCAATAATCATAGATTGATCAGAAGATAGGCTTTGGAACTGTTTAGGAAAGTCCGTACGAGACAATGGCCAGAGGCGTTGACCAACACCACCAGAAAGAATAACGGGATAAATTTTAGATCCTTGTTGTGCCATATCTCATCTTACTCTTAAATTGCGTCTAGGTCAGATTGCACCATTTCCGTAATCATTTCATCTAATGTTGTTTTTGCTTCCCATCCTAGAAGCTCTTTGGCTTTAGATGGATCGCCAATCAATATATCCACTTCTGCTGGCCGGAAATATTGAGGATCAACACGAACAATTGTTTCACCTGTTTCAGAATTTGTGCCAATTTCATCAACGCCTTCACCAGACCAGGAAACATCGATGTCGACAACCTTAAAGGCTTTTTCCACAAAGGAGCGGACTGTTTGTGTTTGTCCTGTCGCGAGAACAAAATCTTCAGGTTCATCATGTTGTAGCATTTGCCACATGCCTTCGACATAATCGCGCGCATGGCCCCAGTCACGTTGTGCATCCATATTACCAAGATAAAGGCATTCTTTTTTACCTTTGGCAATTTCTGCAACGGCTTTGGTAATTTTGCGTGTGACAAAAGTTTCTCCGCGGCGTGGGCTCTCATGGTTAAACAAGATACCGTTACAAGCAAAGATATCGTAGGACTCACGGTAGTTCACAGTGATCCAGAATGCATAGATTTTAGCAACACCATAAGGTGAGCGCGGATAAAACGGTGTTTTTTCATCCTGTGGAATAGCCTGAACCTTACCGTAAAGCTCAGATGTTGAGGCTTGATAGATCTTGGTTTTATCCTGCATCTTTAAAATGCGGATAGCTTCAAGTAGACGTAGTGTTCCAACCGCGTCAGCATTGGCTGTGTACTCAGGCGTTTCAAAAGACACATGAACATGGCTTTGTGCGGCCAAGTTATAAATCTCATCAGGTTGGATCTCTTGGACCAAACGCACAAGATTTGTCGAGTCTGTCAGATCGCCATAGACCAGATGAAAGGATTTATCTTTCTTCTCATCAGGTTCAATCAAGTGATCAATGCGTGATGTATTGGGTGATGAAGAACGGCGTTGTAAGCCATAAACTGTATAGCCCTTATCAAGAAGAAGTTCAGCTAGGTAAGAGCCGTCTTGCCCTGTAACACCTGTAATGAGTGCGATTTTATTTGCCATGATGTATGTATTTCTTATGCCACGCGCAGCTGTTCAATATTATTCTGGAACCAGTCATAATAGTTTTTCAATCCATCGTCCAACGAAGTTTTAGCTGTCCAGCCCATAGATGTCAATTTCGATACGTCCATCAGTTTACGCGGTGTACCGTCGGGCTTTGATGTGTCAAAGACTAGAGCACCTTCAAAACCAACAGTATCCTTGATTTTTTGTGCAAAATCTTTGATAGAAATATCTTCACCAGTACCGATATTGACATGTTCGTGATCAGAATAATTCTCCATCACGTAGATACATGCATCAGCCATATCATCAACATAGAGAAATTCACGCTTTGGTGACCCTGTACCCCAGACAACAACGCTCTCATCGCCGTTTTCTTGGGCGTTGTGGAAACGCTGTAAAAGTGCAGCTGGCACATGTGCATTATCAGGATGGAAGTTATCACCTGAGCCATAAAGGTTGGTTGGCATTACAGAGATAAAATCATCACCATATTCTTTGCGATAAGCCTGACACAGCTTAATACCTGCGATTTTAGCCACGGCATACCATTCATTTGTAGGTTCAAGCGGGCCAGTCATTAAGGATTCTTCATTCATGGGTTGTGGGCACATCTTAGGGTAAATACAAGATGAGCCAAGGAACATCAGTTTTTCAACGCCATTCCTATGTGCAGCATGGATGATGTTGCACTCAATCATAAGATTTTGATAAATAAACTGCGCAGGATAGGTGTTATTGGCATGAATGCCACCCACTTTGGCAGCGGCAACAAAAACAGCATTAGGTTGATGTTCTTTCATCCAGGCTTCCACTTGGTCTTGGCGCGTTAAATCCACTTCTGACCGGTCACAGGTTAAAATTGTGCAGTTTTCTTGTTCAAGGCGGCGAGTCAGGGCGCCACCGACCATACCTTTATGACCAGCAACCCAAACAGTTTTATTTTTCAATTGAAATGACATAATCAATACATCTCCTGTCTCTTTGAACCAGAGCGTACCACAGCCGCATATTTATTCAAACTATAATGCGGGTAAGGCTCATAAGAATATTTTATGCACACCCACGATTCCGTTTGACATATTAGAAAATAGAAAATACTTTGAATTTGAATTTTTTAAAACAAGGAAAAATCTTGTATGCCCAGTAGCGATTTTTATTTCGATTCAGAATCTTATGCAAAAAAACTTTCTCAATCTCTGGGGCTTGACTGTAAATATCAATCGGTTAGTGATGACTGTTATTCTTTTTCTATCAAATTACCGTGCGCGTATAGGCAAGACGATGAAACCCAAATTTTTAAATATCAAGATAATCGGTACTTAAATTTTGAAGAATTTTTGCCATTCTCTAATGATGTAAGTAAAAATCTCGGATACGACAATGTTATTATGTTGACTGCAAATGTACATGTGCTGAATAAAACCAACTTTAAAGATTTGAGGTATAATTTTGGCCAAACACTCTACAACCACTTTATAAAACCCATTTATGATACTGAAACAGGCCAAATAGAACGTCTTCTCTTTTCGATGGATGAACAGAAATTATTAGAAGATAAGATGTTCTTTGACAGATTGTTCCTTAAAGCTATTCAAAAACCAACTGTCCAAAGACAGGAGAATAAAGCTTATTTTTCTGGTGCTTGGTCTTTGCGTCTGTCTGGTGATTTTAATCACTTCAATGTTAAACAAGATATTATCAATGAAACTCAAATTATGAGTAATCATAATATTCCTCTTGAATGGGAGGATTATATCTCGATTTCTCCAAAAGTTGATAATGATAATGAACCAGAGACTCGGTTGAGCATTTACTCTAATATCCTTTGTATGGATGATGATGTAAAGACTATGTTGAAACAGAATTTTCAAAATGCTCTCCACATTGTTCTAGATAAGTATCAAGGTCTGTCACGTACCGCAATTTCTATAAAGCATAACCATTTTAAGACAGAATTGGGATTTGACTGGAGTGATATGTCGATAGTTAATGTAGGGCAGGATTATGACGATATTAAAATCCGTGTCCATTTTCAAAATACAGATGCTAATTTTGTTAAGCTTGTTGAAAAGGTATTTAAGCAAACACGTCAAGAGATATGTGGTATAGATGATGACAATATCCAACAGCTTATCCCAGAAACACAGTCCTTTACGGAGCCAAGTTCTTTTACCTTTCCTCTTAAGTGGTTTAAAGATCCAATGCTTTGTCAAAATAAGAAGCAAAACTTTAAAACAGTAGTTGAGACAACGAGAGAGCGTATTGATAACATTTTAAAAAAGCATAATTTAGAGCTTAAGCGTGTAAAAGAAAAAGGCGTTAATATCTCTTATAAAAAGACCAAATACGATATGTTGCGTCTGATGGAAGTGCGCCCTGATACATCAAAGATTCTCAACACAATTATCACACGTTTATAGCTCCTAAAGCGCCCTTTGGTGTCCAATCAATTCTTGATTATTTAAAATCATTAGTCAGCTCATCGAGACAAGCTTGTTGAATTTTTTAAGTCCACAATATACTTTATAAAATTCAAGATAAAGCCATCATTTAAACACTTGACCTCTTGCCTGCTTCAGGCATTATAAAGTCTGCGTCATTGATGAATGATGCTTTATGACGAAACAATAGGATAACAATGACAATGATAGCTTCAAACCCTTCAAATGAGCAGATCACAATCACGTTGCCAGATGGTACACAAAAGACGTTTGATTCTGGTGTCACGGGTTCTGATATTGCCTATTCTATTGGCGAGGGCTTGGGTAAGGCGGCTTTGGCCGTGAAAGTCAACGGTGAGATGATCGATATCTCTCGCCCCATTCATGCCAGCGCACCGGTTGAGATTATTACTCGCCGTTCTGATGAGGCGTTAGAGCTTATTCGTCATGATTGTGCTCATGTTTTAGCCGAAGCTGTACAAGAGATTTTCCCTGGCACAAAGGTCACCATTGGTCCCGTGATTGACGATGGCTTTTACTATGACTTTGATCGTCCAGAGCCGTTTTCCACAGATGATTTTGAGAAGATCGAAGCCAAGATGAAGGAAATTATCAAACGCGGGGATGATTTTGTTCGTGAAGAATGGGACCGTGATGATGCCATTGAATATTTCAAGAAGACAGGTGAGAACTTTAAGGTTGAGCTAATACAAGATTTGCCAGAAGGCGAAGTCATTTCGATTTATCGTCAAGGTAAATGGTTGGATCTTTGCCGTGGTCCTCATATGTCAAATACAAAACACGTGGGTGATGGATTTAAACTGATGAAGCTGGCGGGTGCTTATTGGCGCGGAGATTCAGATCGCGAACAGCTTCAGCGTATCTATGGAACAGCGTGGCGCGATAAAAAAGAACTGCAAACCTATCTCACACGCCTAGAAGAGGCTGAGAAACGCGATCATCGTAAATTGGGTACAGAGCTTGAATTGTTCCATACACAAGAGGATGCGGCTGGGTCTATCTTTTGGCACCCTAAGGGTTTAACAATGTATCATACTTTGGAGAACTACATTCGCATGAATCTTGATCGTGCAGGTTATGACGAAGTAAAAACACCACAATTGATGAACTCTAAGTTTTGGGAGGCTTCAGGCCATTGGTCTAAGTTTCGTGAAAATATGTTTGTTGTGCCTGATGTTGTGCCGAGCACAGATGAGGACGGTGATGTTATCCAAGGTGAAGTAAAAGATTATATGGCGATTAAGCCTATGAACTGTCCTGCTCATGTTCAGATTTTTAAGAAGAAGACACGTTCTTACCGCGATCTTCCTCTGCGCTTGGCAGAGTTTGGTTGTTGCCATCGCAACGAACCATCAGGCGCGTTGCACGGATTGATGCGTGTCCGTCAAATGACTCAAGATGATGCACATATTTTCTGTACACCAGAACAAGTCACATCAGAATCCATTAGTTTTTGTAAACTCGTCTTTCGTCTTTACAAAGAGCTTGGTTTTGATGAGGTGAACATCAAGTTCGCAACACGGCCAGAAAAACGCGCTGGTTCTGATGACGTTTGGGAAAAGGCTGAGGAAGCTTTGATTGATGCTTTAGAAGAGTTGAATGAAGAATATGAAATTGCGCCTGGTGAGGGAGCATTTTATGGGCCTAAGCTTGAGTTCCATCTCACAGATGCGATTGGGCGTTCGTGGCAATGTGGTACATTGCAATTGGATTTTGTCCTGCCAGAGCGTTTGGATGCGAATTACATTGATGAGAATGGCGATAAGCAACGTCCTGTGATGTTGCACCGTGCAGCCTTGGGCTCTATGGAGCGTTTCTTAGGGATTTTGATCGAGAACTATGCGGGTGCGATGCCAGTGTGGTTGGCGCCGGTCCAATGCGTTGTTGCGCCGATTACAAATGATTTTGATGACTATGCCAAACGTGTGGCCATTGCTCTGGAAGATGCAGGTGTCCGTGTTGAAACAGATCTGCGTAACGAGAAAGTATCGTATAAGGTTCGTGAACATTCTGTACAAAAAGTCCCTTATATTGTTGCTGTGGGTGAGCGTGAAGCCGAAGCACAGACAGTGTCTGTCCGTAAATTTGGTTCTGAAGGACAGACTGTTCAACAACTCAAAGATTTTATTCAAAAACTATCACATGAAGTACAAATCCCAGGATTGAGCCAATTTAGTGAGGATGTTGTTAGTAAAAATTAACAGTTCCAGACCTAAACTTATTTAATCACTCGAAAACACTAAGGAGAGAGAATTATTAGTAACCCAAGAGACGATACACGTATCAATGATGATATTCGTGCAGATAAAGTGCGTGTTGTAACAGAGGACGGCGATATGCTCGGTGTGATGTCACCAAGAGAAGCCATGGAAAAAGCCTTTGATATGGGATTGGATTTGGTTGAGATTTCTCCAAATGCTCAGCCGCCAGTGTGCAAAATTCTCGATTACGGTAAGTACAAATATCAGCAGCAGAAAAAAGCCGCTGAAGCCCGTAAAAAACAAAATGTGATTGAAATCAAAGAATTGAAAATGCGCCCCAATATTGGGGATCATGATCTTGGAACTAAATTTAAACATCTTCAACGCTTCTTAGATGATGGGAATAAAGTAAAACTAACTATTCGTTTCCGTGGCCGTGAAATGGCCCATCAGGACATTGGTAAAACATTGATGAGCCGAATCAAAGAAGAATTTGCTGATCGTACTAAAGTTGAGAGTGAGCCATCTATGCAAGGCCGTCAAATGACGATGGTCTTAGCACCAGATATAAGCGCTAAGGACAAGTAATAACTTAATTTCTCTATTTTTCACTGTATGTGCCTTTGCTGTAAGGTTACATAGTGTTGCCTATCCTTTTAAAAAATCTTGTTGTGCCCAAAGGTCAAATCTTTTGACCTTATTGATCGAATTATTATATGAACGGTGGCATTGTTACCAAAGTCAGTTGGCAGAGCCTAAAACTTTATAAAATAAGGTTATCTCACATAATTAAGGGTCGTAAATTTTTTATATAACATTGTATGTATATGTGCACTTCAAAAAAAAACTCTTGTAAAAAAAATCCTTTTATTCAATATCTGTGCTGTAGATTAATTGTCTATGTGACTACTAACCCACTATTACTTTGGAAAAAAATGAAAAAATTATACGCTATTTCTACGCTATCAGCTCTCTTACTATCACCGCTTTCAGTTCATGCGAATGTAGACACCTCAGATATTGAAATATCTGCAAATGTAGGATTTTCAAGTGAGTATTCCTTCAGAGGAATTGCACAATCAAACGAAAATCCGGCAATTCAAGGTGGTTTTGACATTACGCATGATAGTGGTTTGTACATAGGTACATGGGGATCAAACGTAAATTTTAATGATGGTAATGAAGCTCAGTTAGAAGTGGATATATATGGTGGTTACAATGGTTCTGTATCTAACTTTAACTATGGTGTAGGCGTAATATATTACTCTTATCCTGGTGCAGATAGTTCACTTAATTATGATTTCTGGGAGGCTGCTCTTTCACTTGGTTACGATTTTGATGTGTTTTCTGCTTCCGCTTCAGTTAATTTTTCACCTGAATATTTTGGTGATAGTGGTAATGCAGTTTATTATTCTGCTGGTGTTGATCTGCCATTACCTGCTGATTTTTCCTTATCCAGTCATATTGGCTATCAGACAATTGATGACAATGCCGCGTTTGGTGTTCCCGATTACGCAGATTGGTCTATAGGTCTAGGTTACAAACTCTCTGGCTTTGATCTTTCTCTTAAATATGTGGATACAGATTTAGAAGAACCAAGTGAATGTCAGGATGGATGTGATTCACGGATAATCTTCAGTATTTCCAGAAATTTTTAATTTATACCATTACATACATTTAATTAAGGTTTCCAATTTTCTTATGAACATATAACCTTAATTTTTTGCATGGTGAATAAAACTTTAAACAATCACTGGTACATAAAGATTTATAAATAATAAATGGAGTATTAGCATGTCACTTTCAAAACTTCAAATTTCACAAAAGTTACCATTACTGATTGTTGGTTTGGCTATTTTGTCTGCCGTAGTTACTGGATTTATTACTGTTAATAAGGCAAGAGGTGATTTAATCAGAGCGGCCGAGGAAAAGCTGGTTGCCCTACAAGCTTCAAGAGTGAATGCTCTAAGCAATTATTTGGGTTCAATAGAACAAGATCTTTCGTCTTTATCTAAAAACGCCTATGTACGTGAAGCATTATTAGATTTTATCTATGCATGGGATGAGCTTGGCTTGCAAGGTAGTCAGGAAAAGATTCTAAAACGTCTCTATATTACTGATAACCCTAACCCCACTGGGTCTAAAGAAGAATTAGATTACGCTAAAGATGGCTCGCTTTACAGTAAAACTCATGCAGAATATCACCCATGGTTTAGACATTTTCTTCGTCAACGCGATTATTACGATATTTTTCTATTTGCGCCAAATGGTGATCTGGTTTACACAGTCTTTAAAGAGTTAGATTATGCAACCAACCTAAACACTGGCGAATGGAAAGATAGTGATTTAGGAAATGCTTTTAGAGCAGCATATAATAATCCAAAGCCAGATCAACAAAACTTTTTTGATTTTAAGCCTTATAAACCTAGCCATGGCGCAGCAGCCAGCTTCATTTCACAGGCAATCTTGAATGATAACGGCTCACTGGCAGGTGTCTTAGTTTTCCAAATGCCTATTGCTCGTATAAATGGTGTTATGCAAGTTGCCGCAGGCATGGGTGAATCTGGTGAAACATATATTGTGGGGCAAGACAAGTTGATGCGAAGCGATTCACGTTTTTCTAAGGAATCCACTATTTTAAAAACAAAAGTGACAGGTCAAACAGTTGATCTGGCTTTGAGCGGTAAAGAAGGTGTTCAAGTGGTTGAGGATTATCGAGGTATAAATGTTTACTCTGCCTATGGACCACTTAATTTTAAAGGCACGCGCTGGTCTATATTGGCAGAGATCGATGAATCTGAAGTTATGGAACCTATTTATGATATGAAAATTTTTGCTGCACTTTCAACACTAGGAGTCATTTCTGTTATTGCTTTAATAGCTCTATACACGTCAGGCACTGTAGCTAAACCTATTTCAGAAATGACTTCATCTATGAATGAACTGGCTCAAGGTAACTTTAAAATTGAAATTCCAGGTACAGATCGTAAAGATGAAATTGGGAAAATGGCTGCTTCTGTTCAGGTGTTTAAAGAGAATAGTATGGAGGCCAAGCGGCTACAAGAAGATCAAATATTATCAGAAGAACGTGCTGAAAAAGAAAAGAAACAGATTATGAACAAACTGGCTGACCAGTTTGATTCGCAAGTTGGAAGTACAATTCAAGATTTATCCACAGCAGTACAGCAATTACAGACAGCTGCTAAAGAGATGGATCAGACAGCCATACAGGCACAAGAGTCCAGCTCTACTGTTGCTTCCGCTGCAGAGCAAACAAGTGCTAATATTGCTTCTGTTTCTGCCGCCACTGAAGAAATGACTGCGAGTGCTAAAGAAATCTCGCAGCAAGTGGGTAATGTTGCATCCCGTGCAAACACTGCTTCTTCAACTGCAGCCAGTACGAGTGAAAAAGTAGATCAACTGAATAAATTAGCCAATAATATAGGTGAAGTGGTAACGGCAATTCGTGATATTGCAGAACAAACAAACTTACTTGCATTAAATGCAACGATTGAAGCAGCTAGAGCAGGTGACGCTGGTAAAGGTTTTGCCGTGGTTGCTGAGGAAGTAAAAAAACTGGCCAATGAAACCAGTATTAAAACAGATGAGATCGAGAGTCGTATAACAAGTATTCAATCTGCAACGCAAGAAACTGTGACCGCTGTCCAGGAAATCATTACGAATATTACAAATATTGATGATGCTGCTTCACAATCAGCAAATGCCGCAGAAGAGCAAAATTCTGTTCTCAACGAAATCACACGTAATATTTCTGAAGTTGCCACTGCCGCCCAACAAGTTTCTCGTGAAATTGGAAATGTTCAAAGCGGTGCAAATCAGACTGGCCAATCAGCACAGACGCTTAAAGCTTCTGCAGATGATATCTCAAATTTATCGGATGGACTTGAAAAAGCTGTGAGTAGTTTCTTATTAGAAATCCGTGGCAACGAGCAAAACGAAGATCAAATCACCTAAATTTCCCTCTGATATCGAAAAACCCACCAGGATGTTGCTTGTCTAAAACTAATCATATAGACATATTTCATCATCCAGTCTAGCAGTCTAGGATATAGATTGTATCTCCGAAGCAGAAAAAAACCGCCTTTATGGCGGTTTAATTTTTCTATGATTTTAAATGATTTAGATGGTCAATGCACCGTAACCCAATTTTAACACGCCTGGCTCCACCTCTTCGAGATGCTTGGTCTGATCGTGACGCTCCAAAGCGTCTTTATTCGTAAAGAAGCTTGTTTGGGTGTTTTCTTCAATGCGTTCAATTTTTTCTGCTTCTTGCTCTTTTAACCAGTCTTTAGCAAAATCTGAAGAATATTGATGGCCATAATAGATACCTGCAATATTGACCAACATAGGAATCATACTAGCATAGGTCACACTGCCTAGAACACCGGAGAAGAGAGTAGTCAGCGAATCTAGCTTAGATATTTTAGAACCCAAGAATTCCATACATTTTACTCCAGACAGCATAAATGAAATTGTATATATCGGACTAAACTTCCGTATAACATTGGAAGCAACTCTACCAACTAATGCTGAAATGGCACCAACACCAACACAAGCATTAATGGCTTTCATTGTTTCCTCTGTATTGTGAAAATCTGGTTCAGTAAAGTAAGTATAAGCAGCAACCCCTGCTGTGACCAACCATGGAAATCCTCCACGTGAAGGGGTTGTTTCCACTGTATTGTGAGAATCTGGTTTAGTAACCCCTGCTGTAACAGCAACACCTTGCGTAGCAGCAGTTAACCGTGGTCGTGAAGGGGCTGATGGGGTATTATTTAACATGTTCACCTACTTATTTGTTGAGCGCGTTTAAAATACCAATCGATATTACCAATAAATTAGGAATATGTCAAAAAAAACACCGTCTCAGGTGGAGTACGGTGTTTTTAAAATATTGATTATAAAATAGATTTAGGCGGCTTGTTTTTGCGCCTTGTCAAAAGCATCTTTTGCTGACTTGAAGATCGCTTGGAAGGCCTTTGGCTCGTTAATGGCCAAATCAGACATCACTTTACGGTCAATTTCAATACCAGCCAATTTAATGCCGTGCATAAATTGTGAGTATGTTAAGCCATGTTCACGTGCAGCTGCGTTAATACGCTGTATCCATAGAGCACGAAAGTTACGTTTCTTGTTGCGACGATCGCGGTACTGATACTGCTGTGCGCGTTCAACGCGGCGCAAAGCAATAGTATAACAGTTTTTAGAACGACCGCGGTAACCTTTGGCTTTTTTAATAATTTTCTTGTGACGATTATGGGCGCGTGGCCCTCCTTTGGTGCGTGCCATGATTAAGCCTCCTTCTTATTCTTACGTAATGCCGGGCATTGGTTTGGCTCAGCGGACTTGCGTTTACGTTGTTTTGACGCGTTCGGTAGGTAACGTAAAATACGTTTCTCATCTGCCTGAGCAACGATTGTTGTTCCGCGAGCCTTACGCTTCATTGATTGTGGCTTATTGCGCATCATGTGACTAGTAAACGCTGATTTACGCTTGAGCTTGCCTGTGGCAGTCAGCTTAAAACGTTTCTTAGCACTGCTTTTCGTTTTAATCTTCGGCATTTTTTCTCCTTTACATTGAAAGTGATCATTTATAAGCAACCTAGGCATGCCTTTAGCCCGATCACCGACTCAGTTTCGAAGGATTTTATATGTCAGTTTTCTAACAAATACAAACGAAAAATACCTTTTCTGTGCTTTATTTCTTGTCATGTTCATCTTTTCATCCTAATCTGCGCACTAAAAGAAAAAGACACATCGTGAATAGGATTGAAAGATAAACCAAAAGGCAAAGGAGAGCAGAGCATATGAAAGTGAACGCTAATGATCTACGTGTTGGTCATATTATTGAGCATGAAGGCCGTCTCTTGCAGGTTGAAAGCCGTGAAACAACCAAGCCTGGTAAAGGTGGAGCCTATCTTCAAGCCACAGTCCGCGATGTTGAAACAGGCAATAAAGACAACTTACGTTTCCGTACACAAGAGAGTGTTGAGCGCGTTCGTTTAGAGCAAATGCCGTTTCAATTCCTTTTCAAAGATGATTACATCTATACGTTTATGAACACCGAAAGCTACGAGCAAATCACCATTGCTGAAGAGTTTATTGGTGAACAGCGTCAATATATTAAAGATGGTATGGATGTAGAGATTGAATTTTACGAAGGTAAGCCGCTCACAGTCAAATTCCCTGACACAGCTGTTTATACTGTTGAACAAGCGGATCCTGTGATCAAAGGTCAAACCGTGAGTTCGTCTTATAAGCCAGCTCTGATCAACGGTGGCGTGAACGTTATGGTTCCACAGCATATTGAAGCAGGAACAGATATCGTTGTACGCATCGAAACCGGTGAATATCTCGAGAAAGCCAAGTCATAACGTCCTTTTATTGAAAGTCTTATTATTATGTCATCTCAATCTACACTTATTCGTAATATGATCAGCGCTGCAGAAACAGCAGCACGCTCATTGTTGCGTGATTTTAATGAAGTCGAGAAATTACAGGTCTCACAGAAATCACCAGGGCAATTTGTGTCAAAAGCTGATACACGTGCTGAAGAGATCCTTTTTGATCAACTGGTATACCCTTATCCAGATTATGGCTTTTTGATGGAAGAAAGCGGCGCACAAAATGCTGGTAAGAGTGAATATACATTTATTATAGACCCTTTGGATGGCACAACCAATTTTCTCTATGGGCTGCCCCATTGGTGTATTTCGATTGCGCTTCAAAAGAATGATGAGACGGTTGCGGCTGTGGTCTATGACCCCCTTCGCCAAGACATGTTCACAGCTGAAAAAGGTCAGGGTGCTTTTATGAATCGTTACCGCCTGCAGGTGTCTGGTCGTCAGGATAAGAAAATGTTCTTCATAGCAGCTGGCGTTGTTCCAGGAACAAAGAATGCCGAACACACACGAACATTGATTGCGGATCTTTATAAACACTATCAATCGACACGTATTATGGGTTCTGCTGTTTTGAACTTATGCTCTGTGGCGCGTGGCACCTTTGATGCTTATTTCTCAAGTGGTTTGAAACCGTGGGATATGGCCGCAGGTGAATTGATTGTTCGTGAGGCCAAAGGCCTTGTGACAGATATGTCCGGCGGTGATCAACATCTGATCAACGGCGATATTCTAGCTGGCTCAGGTGCGGCATATAAAGATGTACTCAAGTATTTGAAGACAAGCGCATCATAGCCGTTTCCATATTTTTATTGACCTCAATACTTGTTTTTCCTAACGTCAGTAAAGAATATTCAATATTTTGAAGGGATACCCCATGGGCAAGGTACAAAATATAGCACAAAATGATGAAAACGGTAAGACGTGGACACGAGACGAACTTCTAAAAAAAATTTAAAGAGACCAATATGGTCCTTTCTCTAAATTTTTAATAAAAATATGGCTGAATGCTCTCAGCTATTGAAAAACTTTACGTCTTCGCGATATAATAACTTTGTTGTTATCTTTCTATTAAGCCCTATGTCGTTTAATAGGAAAAATTCTGTAAAAAAGTACCTAGAGGTTACGTCCGTGCGTTACACCGAAAATTTTGATAAATCACAGCGTATTTCACAAAAAGTGATGGAACGCCTGACAGATGAAGGTCTGCCTGTACGCCCTGATGTCTATGAGCTGTGGTATGCGTATTACTCTGGGGGACATCCACAAATACAAAATGACATCGACCTCCAAACCAGCTCTGGGAATGGAATCAGCGTTAGATTTTGTGAAGGCCTTTATTTAAAGCATATTGCAAACGAAGATGAAAAAGCCGTTATTGAGGATACATCTGAAAAGCTGAGAGAAGCTTTGCAAGAAGTCACAAAGATGATTGCAGATGCAGGTGAACGCCAAACAGAGTATTCCGAAGATCTTCAAAATACACATGCCAAGTTAAGCAGTGGTGATGAGGTTGATGTCAAAGAGATGGTTGAATCTCTGGTCTCTTCTACAAAGCAGATGATTGATGATAATACAAAACTGGAAAATCAGCTCCAAAGATCATCCATTGAGATCAATGAAATGCAGCAAAACATGGATACGCTGAAGCGTGAGGTAATGACCGATGCGTTGACAGGTTTAGCGAACCGCAAGTGTTTTGAAACAGAATTGAAGATGTTGGCCTCCGAATCAATGGAAACAGGGATTCCAATGTCTGTTTTGATGATCGATATCGACCATTTCAAAATCTTCAATGATACATACGGTCACCAAGTTGGGGATCAGGTTTTACGTTTGGTGTCCCGTGCACTGACAGATGGAATCAAAGGTCAAGACCTCGCTGCACGTTATGGTGGTGAAGAATTTGTCATTATCTTGCCGGAGACAACCCTTGATAATGCTGAGAAGGTGGCGGAAGGCTTGCGCGAGCGCATTGCAGCCAAAGATATTATTAATCAGGCCAAAGGTGAAAAGCTTGGACGCTTGTCTATTTCCTTGGGTGTGGCTGAGTTTGAGCCTGGTGAGCCGTTGTTCCAGTTGGTCGAACGTGCGGATAAAGCTCTTTATAAAGCAAAAGATGCGGGTCGTAACTGTGTGGTTGCTATTGGATTTGATCCAAAGCTTCATGAAAAAGCCACTGAAGACGAAGTTGTGATTGAGCTAGAAGACTAGACTCTGCCCAGGATTCATGGGCTTTTCTGTATAAAATCTTTACAAATTAAAAAAAGACGTTTTTTTCTAAATAAAAACGCATTATCTGCTTGACTCATTGCAGGCTCCAAGCTATTTTGCGCGCACATACTTTCTGTGAAAGATTGGGTTGGCCGTAAACAGACGTTTAGACGCAGCTTCAGGACACAGTTTGATACGGTTCTTAACAACCACTCACTCTGCTTGAATGCACAAGGCTTAGACTGTACAGTTCTTGTGCTTTTTTATGTCCCCAATCTAGGTTTTTCATAGACAGTATCAAAGAAACTAAAGAATCGTTTTATAACGTAAGGAAATGAAACTATGCCAACCGCAAACCAACTGATCCGCAAAGGTCGTAAAAATAAGCCGGTTAAAAATAAAGTCCCTGCGCTTGAGGGGTGCCCTCAAAAGCGTGGTGTTTGTACACGTGTTTATACAACCACACCAAAGAAGCCGAACTCTGCGCTTCGTAAAGTGGCCCGTGTGCGTTTGACCAACAAGCAGGAAGTCATTGCTTACATTCCTGGTGAAGGTCACAACCTACAAGAGCACTCTGTTGTGTTGATTCGTGGCGGTCGTGTGAAGGATTTGCCAGGTGTGCGTTATCACATCCTACGCGGTAACTTGGATACACAAGGTGTGTCTGACAGAAAACAGGGCCGTTCTAAGTACGGCGCGAAGAAAGGCAAATAATATGGGCGGAGGCTTTGATCTACACGAAGGTCGTCACAACAACGAAGTCACTATTATTGTGGACGATGAAACGGCAGATTTCATTGAGAAGGTTTTAGCCTTTGAGGGCGATGAGAATGATCCAGAGCAAATGGCCGATTTGTTTGAAGAGTTAGGTGTTAATAAAGAGGAGTTTTTAAAGTTCATGGAAAATGGAGAAGACTTATTTGCGCCCCATGAGGATAAAGAAGAAGAGATAGCAATATATAGAAAAGCATTCGAAATTCTTGAGCAAAGACAACCGAACTAATAGAAGTATACAATTTAAGGAAGAAAACAATGTCACGTAGACGCCAAGCAGAAAAAAGAGAAATTCTACCGGATCCAAAATTCGGTGATATGCATCTAACAAAGTTTATCAACTGCCTTATGCTTGATGGCAAAAAGGAAGTTGCTGAACGTGTTGTGTATGCCGCTTTGGATACATTGGGTGAGACAGTAAAGCAAAACCCTGTTGATGCTTTCCATGAGATTTTGAAAAAAGTTGCCCCTGAACTTGAGGTGAAATCACGTCGTGTTGGTGGCGCAACATATCAGGTGCCTGTTGAAGTGAATGCACACCGTGGTCGTATGTTGTCCATGCGTTGGATCATTGCCGCAGCACGTAAGCGTTCAGAACGTACAATGGCTGAGCGTTTGGCTGGTGAGTTGAATGATGCTTATAACGATCGTGGCGCATCTTTGAAGAAGCGCGATGAAGTTCACAAAATGGCTGAAGCGAACAAAGCATTTGCTCACTTCCGTTACTAAGAGAAATATAAAGAATAACAAGACGTATATATAAGGTAAAAGATAATGACTGCTATACCACTCAATAGATACCGCAACATCGGAATTATGGCGCACATTGATGCCGGTAAGACGACGACAACTGAGCGTATCTTGTACTACACAGGTAAATCTCACAAAATTGGTGAGGTTCATGATGGTGCAGCCACTATGGATTGGATGGAGCAAGAGCAAGAGCGCGGTATTACAATTACCTCTGCTGCGACAACATGTTTCTGGAATGGTCCTTTTGATGATGAGCAGTATCGCATTAACATCATTGATACACCGGGTCACGTTGACTTCACAATTGAAGTTGAGCGTTCATTGCGTGTTCTTGATGGTGCTGTAGCTGTGTTTGATGCCAACGCTGGTGTTGAGCCTCAGTCTGAAACTGTATGGCGTCAAGCTGATAAATAC
>CAXRKA010000015.1:0-4491 GCA_964231155.1 Alphaproteobacteria bacterium
CAAAAGAGCACGCCAAGAAAATGGTCAAAAGTGAAAATTTTAATGTACTTTTGAGCTTATCTGATGATAATGACTATGCTTTTGCTAGCGTTATAATACAAGCACAATAAACCTCATTTAGTCCTATGGATGATAAAACATTAAAAACAACTGAAGCCAGTATTAAACAAGAGTTTACGCCTGAAGTCAGCCTTGAACATGACGACCACTTTTATGAGGTTGTTAAAACAATTATCATTGCGGTTTTGATTGCGATTTCTATCCGCACATTTGCTTATGAGCCCTTCTCAATTCCATCAGGTTCAATGATGCCGTCACTATTGGTTGGCGATTATCTCTTTGTCTCAAAATACTCTTATGGATACTCACAGCACTCTTTTCCATGGGGCGTTTCACGTTTTGATGGTCGTATCTTCTTTTCTGAGCCAGAGCGTGGTGATGTTGCCGTGTTTAAAAATCCAAAAGATTCAGGCGTTGATTATATTAAGCGCATCATAGGCCTTCCTGGTGACCGTGTTCGTGTTTCTGATGGTCTTTTATACATCAATGATAAGCTTGCACAGCGTAGGCTTGTTGGCGGCACTGTTGTCGCTGAACCTTTTAGCAAAGAGCGCACACTTCGTCGCTATATTCAAACACTCCCCAATAATGTAGAGCACCAAATTATTGAGCGCTCTGACAGTGAATCCTTGGATAACACAAGCGTATTTCATGTGCCTGATGGACATTATTTTGTTATGGGCGACAATCGTGATGGCTCACAAGATAGTCGTGTGATTGACCGTGTTGGGTTTATACCTGCACAAAATCTGGTTGGTCGTGCAGAGTTTATTTTCTTTTCAGTTGATGAAGGCTCAAGGGCCTGGCAATTCTGGAAATGGCCTTGGACAGTCCGCGGATCACGCCTATTTCAAAGAATTATATAGTGGGTTGTTATGCCTGAGAAGCTACAATATATAATCGGTTATAAATTCTCAAATTTAAGTCTTTTAGAAACAGCTATGACACATAAAAGTGTAACGGCTGATAAAAATATCCCTGATAATCAGCGTAATTATGAGCGCCTTGAGTTTCTAGGTGATCGTGTCCTCAACCTTGTTGTGGCTGATCTCTTACTTCAAGAGTTTGAAGATGAGGCAGAAGGACAAATTGCACGCCGCTACTCTGCTCTGATCAACCGTCACCAACTTTCAGAAATTGCTTTAAGTTTAAAAATTGGAGAATATATCCGTTTATCAGAAGCTGAAAACATCTCTGGCGGACAAGATAAATTGACTATCCTTGCAGATGTTGTTGAGAGTATTATTGGCGCCATCTATCGTGATGGTGGCTTAGAACCCGCACAAGAATTTGTTTCAAGACTTATTAAACCCCTGCTCAATAAAAACCTAGAACCCCCTATTGATTATAAAACAGCTCTACAAGAGTGGTTGCAAGCACGCTCAAATGACATTCCGACATACACGGTGACCAATCAGACTGGACCAGACCACGCGCCTGAGTTTGAGATCAGTGTAAGTGTATTAGATTTCCCGCCTCAGTCAGCGAGCGCAAAAAATAAAAAAGCGGCTGAAAAAGGCGCAGCTGAAAAAATGCTCAATTGGATTAAGGCGCAAGAAAAATAATGTCAGACATAGAGACTAAAAAATCAGGGTTTATTGCTATTCTAGGATTCCCGAATGCAGGGAAGTCAACATTGGTAAATGCTTTAGTCGGGCAGAAGGTATCGATTGTTACACATAAAGTTCAGACAACGCGAACTCAAATCCGCGGCATTGCTGATCAAGGCAATACGCAAGTTATTCTTTTAGATACACCCGGTCTCATTAAACCCAAGGTAGCGTTTGAGAAGTCCATGATGGCGGCAGCACATGATGCCATTGAACAGTCTGATGCTGTGCTGTGCATGATTGATGTGAGCAACCCACAATACAAAGACCAACTTAAACACATTACAAAACTGATTTCAGATCAAAAGAAACCCTGTTACTTGGTTATCAATAAATGTGACAAAATAGCAAAAGATCAACTGCTACCTATTACGGCTGAACTGCAAAGCCTTCATGATTGGGCGTTTATTTTTATGATTTCAGCCTCAAAGGAAAAAGGCACAAAAGACATCATCCCTGAGATTTCTAAAGTTCTTCCAGAATCTCCGTGGCTCTATGACTCTGAACAAATTATGGATGCTTCACTGGCCTTCTGGGCAGCAGAAATCACACGTGAAAAACTGTTTCTGAATATGCATAAAGAGTTGCCTTATGGCTGTAGTGTTGAAACGGAAACTATGCAGGTTGATGAAGAAAAAGATCAACTGGTTATCAACCAAGTGATTTATACACAAAAAGAAGCGCATAAACGCATGATCATTGGTAAAGGCGGACAATCTCTCAAACGTATTGGCTCTCAAGCACGCAAAGATTTGGAAGAGGCGCTGGGACAAAAAATCTTTTTAGATGTGTTTGTGAAGGTTTCCGAGGCCTGGAAAACAAACCCCGAAAGGCTGAAGGCTATAAACCTTGACCATTTCGGGGAATAGATATTTAAAAACTTTGTTTTAGCCAACAATTTCTTCTGGTGTGAAGAAAAAGTCGATTTCAATCTTAGCATTCTCAAGACTGTCAGAACCGTGAACGGAGTTCTCGCCAAGGCTGACTGCATATTCTGCACGGATTGTACCTGGCGCTGCTTCTTCAGGGTTTGTTGCACCCATGACTTCACGGTTTTTAGAAACGGCATCTTCACCTTCTAAAACTTGAACAACGACTGGCGCTGATGACATGAATGTTGTCAATTCATCAAAGAAAGGACGCTCTTTATGCACAGCATAAAAACCTTCTGCTTGTTCTTTTGACATGTGAATACGTTTCTGAGCAACCACACGAAGACCAGAATCTTCAAGCTTTGTAACAACTTTTCCAGTGAGGTTACGATTGGTGGCGTCAGGTTTGATAATAGAAAATGTTCTTTCAGTCATTTTTATCTCCACTGTTGGTTGATTTCAGTTGGTACGTTTATACAATGTGACATGAGAAACTCAAGCTTTAAGATAGGATTTTTTGGTTTCCTATTTGAATAAACAATCGATAGTATGAGTTGATGCTGAATATTTTAGAACGCTATATTTTTAAACAGATGTTGATGACCACCCTGGTTATCTCTCTTATTCTGACATCTATCATATGGCTAACACAGTCTTTGCGCTTTTTAGAGCTCATCGTTGATGGTGGTGCCCCTGTGAGTCTCTTCGGTTATCTTTTAATTTTATCTGTCCCAAAATTCCTTGAGATTGCTGTCCCGATAGCCATAGCCATCGCTATTATTTTTATCGTCAATAAAATGGTGATGGACAGTGAGCTTTCAATCTATCGTTCCATTGGTCTGTCCTACCGTAATATATTGAAGCCTGTGCTCTATCTCTCACTTATTGTTGCTATCGCGCTGTTTTTTATGAGTGCTTTTTTGACACCCAAATCAAATAAAGAGCTTGATCGCATG
Source organism: Alphaproteobacteria bacterium (assembly GCA_964231155.1). Classification (GTDB taxonomy): domain Bacteria; phylum Pseudomonadota; class Alphaproteobacteria; order Micavibrionales; family SZUA-601; genus CAXRKA01. The sequence continues at coordinate 3,499 of CAXRKA010000015.1, forward strand.
CGTGATATTATTAAATCGGATTATTCAAGCGCTCTACTGCGAGACGGTGTTTTTAATGCCATTGGGAATGATCTTACGGTCTATATTGCAGAACGCCAAGGCACTCAACAGCTCACTGGTATTATGATCCATTCAACAAAAGAAAAAGGCCCACCAGTCACTGTATTGGCCGAGACTGGTCGACTTTTAAATGTTGAAGACGAACCTTATATAGTTGTCTATGACGGTGTTCGGCAAAGTCGCAATGCACGCACAGGTCATGTTGAGACACTCAATTTTGAAGAATACAGTATCAATATCTCAAGCCTTCAAAAACAATCCATCAACTCCTGGGTTGATGAAGGTGAGCGCACACTTCCAGAACTATGGGCCTATGTGAATGGCGAGAACCCCCGAAAAAGGCTTATTTTACCTTTCTGGGCAGAAATCCATACACGTATTGCACGTCCATTTCTTGTCTTTGCCTTCTCAGTTATGACATTTTCAGCCATGTTCGCTGGACGATTTAATCGTAGAGGCCAGCAAAGAAAAATCACCGTCAGCGCTGTCACTCTTATTCTATTGCAAGGCCTATTCTTAGCCTTCTCTAACCTTGCAACCGATGGGATTGCTGGTGTGATGCTTCTCTATGCTATTTCTATTCTACCGATTTTTATCGGTCTTTATTTGATCCGCCGTTATGATTCACCACGCGCAGAGCACCTGACTTGGCGTCGACGCATTGAAGGAGCTTTAGGTTTACGATGAAAATCACATCGACACTCTTTATTTATCTTATTCGTCGCCTGATGCTGCATTTCATGGTGATCTATGGTGGCTTGCTTGGCATTGTTTATGTTTTTGAAGCTGTGGAGCTCTTACGCCGTCTAGCAAAGCGCGGTGGCGTTGATTTTGATGTTCTCTTTGTCATGACCGCTTATAAGCTCCCCGAAGTCGGTCTACAAATTTTGCCTTTTGGTCTCTTTTTTGCCTGCGTGTTTATGCTCTGGAACA
>CAXRKA010000016.1:0-12015 GCA_964231155.1 Alphaproteobacteria bacterium
TGATGTTTTGTTATTGGGGATGGGCCAATCTATGTCGTTTCCAGATGTAGACATTCGTCAGTATCTTAAAGCTCTGGATTTTGCTGTTGAGTATATGGATACAGGTGCAGCCTGTCGTACGTATAACGTTCTTATGGCAGAAGGGCGTAATGTGGCCCTGGCTTTATTGCTCTATAAATAGATATGATTTAAGGCTGCGGTGGTTTTCTAAATTTCTCATAGGCATTTGTGAATTTAAGAATATAGCCGTCATCACTATTGCCATTATTCTTTTTTGCATTCTGGAGAGAAACAAAATGATTGGCTGATTGAGCCAGTATGTTCGCCATTGTTTTACGCTGACGCTGTGTAAGAGTGACTTTGTCTTTGTTCTCATTTAGAAGTCTGTGGATCCCAGAGAGGGCGATATCAAGGTGACTCTCTTCGATACCATAAAATGTAACAACGGGAGCACCTGAAACATCAGCTGTTTGGTACTCCTTATTGTTCTTTAGAACATCAAGAATTTGAATATTTCTTCTTATAAGGCCTTGTGGCTTTTGTCTGGTTTCCATAGCAAGGTCACTGAGTGTATCAGCCAATGTATTCATGATCTTATTTTGAGCCCATTTCTTACCCACGTGATCATCGGGAAGACGAGAATGGCATATCTGTAAAAAGCGAGATGCCATGTCGCTCAGCCCGTATACGGGTTCTTTAATACGATTAATTTCGCTATGAATATCATCAATCAATACATCGGCATCATAGGATAAAATATCACCATAAATAGAATTGAAGTCATGAGTTGATTTGGGTGAACATACAATAAAATACATTAACTCATCGATATATTGATCAAGAAGGCTGTATAGGCCATTAGTATCCTGAGGACAGAGTATGTCACCCTTATTACATTGCATACGCATCATATAACAACTCATTTGAGTGATATCTTTGATAAGCTCAAGTATTTTACTGCTATCTTCAGGCATCGGGTGCGGGGGGAGTTAATAAAGGTTTTTTGTCAGAGGTATCCTCGCTAATAAGAATCATGATACGGCTTTTACTGTTATCATTATTTTTAAATTTACGGTGCTTACCGTCTAGGATGTCACCATGCTCAACTAGCTCGGAGTAAGCATGCATCATATAAGCTATATTAAGAGGAATCTTATCATCTTTAGCTCTTTCTCGTGTAAAGAATGGTTTTGTTAAGTCCAGCAGAACAGCCTTAATAAACTCTTGTTGTTCACGGCTAATATAGAGATTTTTATTGCCTTCAAAAAAGTTTGTCATCTCAGAAACGGCCCAGTCAACATGTCTTTCTAATCCATAACGACGGCCAAATTGATTCTTGAACATGCTTATAAGGTTTTCTTGTACTTCTGGAGCAAAGTTTTCAATAGATTCACCAAAGAAAACGGTTTTACTGTCAATATTTAAAGCTTCAATATCACGTTTGTTATCTTCAAGAATATCTGAGATATATTTGACTTCTTGCATGCGCCCACGATATGGTTTTAGATGTTTGTCCTCACTTAAATGCTCAGGTGTGTCTACCGAAACAGCTATGGACCAGCAACGTAAAAGATTAGATTGAAAAATTACATAATCTCTTGTACCTGGCTGTGCGCAGTAAAAGCAAAATTGATTAAGGATTGTACTTCTATTGGTCAGAAACGGGTATGTATCTTTCAATGGGGCAGAATTAAATTTTTGCATTAGAGAGGGGTTTTTGTTCTCAGCAATATCAAGTTTTTTAGATCTGCCTAAAACAGCGCCTAATTCAGCTTCGCTCAAGTGTGTTGCAGTATAATCATTACCGTCTTCCTTTTTGGCTAGAACAAAAAGAAGATTATTGCTCGCTTCGTCATAGAGTTTAATAAGCTCTTTTAAGTCTTTATCTTTGATCTTGAGTTCTTGACGGCGTATTGGTGAGACAATCTCATAGGGATTATAGTTGTAACCACAGGTTTCAATGATCGCAATTTGGATATCGCGTACATATTCTACAAGTTCTATTATGGCTCTGACATTATCTCGCATAATATGTTAAAGTATAGTTTGATCGCGGCATAAAAGTAAACAAAAAATGAATCTTATCTTTTAACACATTGAATAGAAACAGAAAAGGCCACTTAATTGTGGCCTGAATCTAAGAATATATTATAGAATCATGTTTATGAGTTGTAGAGATGCTCTACATATTCCCAGTTAACGAGGTTATCAACGAAAGCTTTCAGGTAATTACCACGACCATTGCGATAATCAATGTAATAGGCATGTTCCCATACATCACAACCCAATATAGTTTTATTGCCTGAAGGAATCGGGTTTTCGCCATTGCCTGTTGATGTGATGGACAGTTTATCTTGATCATCCGCAACAAGCCATACCCAGCCCGATCCAAAACGTCCATTACCGCCAGCAATAAAGGCATCTTTGAAGGCATCATAGCTGCCAAAAGAACCATTAATAGCTGCTTCAAGAGAGCCGGGCAGCTTATCTCCACCACCATTCGGTGTCATCCAATTCCAGAAATGAACATGATTCCAAAACTGGCCAACGTTATTCGTGATGGCTTGCATATCTGCATTGTCGTGCGCTTTAATTATAATATCTTCAATGCTTTGTCCTTCAAGATTATGATCTTTGATGAGCTTTGTTCCATTAACGGCATACCCATTATGGTGCTTTTCATGATGAAACTCTAAAGTCTCTGCAGACATGTAAGGATCTAGGGCATCTTTGGCGTAGGGGAGTTCTGGAAGTTTCAGTTCGGTCATGGTATTCCTTTCCTTGCTTATGATAATGATTTGCATACTATAATAGATCGAACTGGTAAAATAACAAGAGGGCAGCTTTGAGCACTTCTAAGTTGAACACATCTGATTTTGAATATGCTTTAGGGTATTTGAAGGATCATGACTATGATCGCTACCTTATTGTGCGTTTAATCCATGATGATAAAATCGCATCAGCGTTTGCTGTCATTTATTGTTTGAATGCTGAGATTGAGAAAACACGCTGGATTGTGTCAGATACAACAATAGGCTTGATACGTTTGCAGTGGTGGCGTGATACCTTGTCTGAAATATATTCAGCAGATAAAAGGGTAAAGGATCATCCGACAGCACAGCTTTTATCACACGTCATTCAAGATTTTTCTATCCCGGAGGCATTACTTGTAGCGCTTATTGAAGCGAGGGAGTTGGACCTTTATCCATCAAATATTAAAACGACTGAAGATTACGCAAAGATTGTTGAGCAACAAGTCCAACCTTTAGCAAAACTTATCACAGAATATATTTGCCCAAATCAAGGCTATAGTGTTGAAGCGATAACACAGTGTCTCTCGGCCTATGAGCTTTCAAAATTTGCACTAAAATCCTCTAAATACTTACATGGTGCCTTTGCATTGCAGTTTAATCAAGAGGTGGCCAATGTGTTGCAGAACATGGCCCGTGATTATTTGAAAAAAGCTGAGGGCACAGATTCAAAAACATTGCCTGAGATTGTTTTTACCCGAGATAACCTGCGTTATGCACCAAATAGTCAATCTCTTGAGGGTTTATCTATTGATCGAAAACCGTTGCGTTTATTAAAGTTGCTTTTCTGGCACTATTTGAAGTCTTCATAGACAAAAATATCTAAAAATATTGTATTTTGAAGCGGTTTTGCCCTTGCAATTCATCATAGAACTTGGTCTATTTATAGTATTAATAATTTGTTAAGCCGCTAGGGCCTGAACGTGTTATCAGTGAGGAAACAACATGTCCAATGATGATAAAAACCCCAATAATACTAACGTAAGAAAAGCTGAGTTCGGTAAAGATGGTCTTCTAGCTGTCCACAGTGACCGTAACTTTTCTGCCAATGAAGGCATTAAAGTTGAAGATCCAGATGGTGAGAACGTACTGATCTTAGAAAAAACACAGAGATCTAAGGCGCCGCGTCGTAGCAATGGATATCAAGCTTTAAAATGGGGTGGTATATTGGGCTCCTTAGCATGGTTCTACGGTGTATCTTCCTACGTTACAAGTTCACTGGGCTGGGAGAATATCCTCACATTCTTACCGCACGAGCTTGGCGGGTTTCTTGCTGGTGCTCTTGCACCTGTGGCTTTGTTCTGGATGGTTTTGGCTTTTGTGATGCGTTCACGCGATGTTGAAATGTATGCTGAAGCTTTGCGCAGCGAACTGCAATCTATGATCTTTCCTTCAGAGGCTGCAGAGCGTCGTGTGAATAATGATATTCAGCGCCTTATTCGTCAAACAGCAGAAATGTCACGCGCAACAAAGATTGCTATGGATGGCATTGATGAGGCGCGTAAAGCACTTTCTGAAGAGATGGGGCGTTTACAGGACTTTTCTTCAGACACTAAGGGTGATATTCAGAATGTTCTCCAACAGATTACAGAGCGTATTGGTGCTTTTCGTAGCTTGGTGATTGATTTGAAATCCAGTAATCAAGATATTGATCAAGCCACAGAGAAGGGTGTTAAGTACTGGCAGGATGCAGCTGAACATCTTAAGCAAGAACTAGAGTATCTTGAAAACAGCTTCGATAAAGAGTTGGAAAAAATTAATGCTGTTATTGAACGTGCAAATACACAAGTAACAGACGTTGAAACACGTCTTGGACAATCAACAGCAGCCATTGAAGTGTCAGTGGATGAGAACCTTAATCGTATGTTGTCACAGTTCGAGCGTTTCGATGGTTATATCTCACAGCTCAACCAAACATCAGAAGATACAGATCGTTCTATTGAGCAAATGTCTCTATCCATCCGTGATAATATTGATAACCTCTTAGGTTTGAACAGTCAGCTCGCAAGCACAGCAGCGGAAACATCGGGCCAATTAAGAGAAGAACGTTTGGGCTTATTAGAAGATGCTGAAGTTGCGGCTAATACGGTCGAGAATAAGATCCGTGGATTAATTGATGTTGTTCAATCAGCGCACACTGAAGCACAGCAAACAATTGCTACAGCAGGTGAAGTTTTTGAAGGTGAGAAGGCCGAGCTTATTCACCAGGCTGAAGTCGCAGCACAACAAGTTATGGATGCTCTCAGCGAGACCATTTCTGATATGAAGCGTGTCAACATTGAACAGCTTGATACTGTTCAAGAAGCTAGAACAATGTTAGAAGATCAGCGCCAGTCGCTTGTGGACGATGCAGATTACGCTGCTGAAAGAGCACGTAACGTCGCTGAATCACTTCAGGCCGGGACGGACCGTCTCTATGAATTTACGGATGATGCAATGGATAAAGCCAAGGTGATTGAAACACGTATTGGTGCTCAACTGAACCAGGTTCAAATTGCTTTGAGCAACATCCAAGCCACAGTTGGCGAGTTTGAAACAGTCTCAAGCTTAAGTGCAGATAAAATCAATCAATCAAATGCGCAGACAATCTCCACGATTGAAGAGTTGGAAACACGTCTGGGCAGTGGCCATGAAACAGTTGATGCTCTGACACAACGTGTTGAGACATCTATCCAAAACTTGGATATGGCTATTCAGGATCGTCTGCACAACACTGCAGACACTTATAACTCCATTGAAGAACAGATGCAGTTCATTCTTGCGGCCTATGAGGGGAACAATGCCAAATTGTCCCATCATCACCAAAATGGGTTTGCTCTATTAGAGACAATGCGCAATGAAATGCAGGATTTGCATCAGTCTATTGAGTTCCAAACAGCACAGTCTCAAAAACAGATTGATGCTCTCAAAGACTCTCTGGTTGAGCCATTTAAAGATATTCGTGATCTTTCTGGTGAAGCCTCAGACAACACAGAATTTGTCCGTGAAACTTTGCAAACCGTTACAAAAGCTTTGCAGTCTGTGAACATGGACATGACTCAGCGTGCACAACATATTGAACAATCATTGTCAGATCAATCAGAGCGTATTGCTGTCTTAGCGGGACGTATTTCCGCTGATTCAAGTGATATCAATGATACCTTTGTCAAACGTGCCAACGACCTTGAAGGCCGCGTTCAAAAAGCGTTGTTATCATTGCACAAAGTTTCCGATGCCATCGGCATTGAATCCAATAAGCTTGAAGATAAGGCTAGTGAAAGCAGCCATATCCTTTCGGGCTTTGCAGAGCGTATTGCTTCTGCACGTGATACCTTGAATAAAGAGACTTATGGTTCCAAAACTATACTTGAAGAGCAGCTCAATTACTTGTCTGATAAGACAAACTATATTGCAAGCCAAAGTCAGGTTACACTCAAGCGCCTTGGTGAATTGAATAGCAGCATGGATAAAGAAGCCAGTGTCATTACTGATAACACTGCACAAGCTTTAGCTGCTTATGAAGAGGCCATCAAAGGCATTCAAACATCTAGAAAAGCATTTGGCAATGAAATGAGCCAATACAAGATTGATGCCCAATCTGTTCTTGAGCACCAGAAATCACTCCTTGATGACCTTATGGCCGAGACGCAAAAGAGTATTGCGCTTCTTGATGAAAGAGAAAGCGCAGTTCTTTCAACACATCACCGCTTAGAGGCCTCTAATGACAGCGCTTTAGAGAAGTTTGATGGGTTGCGTAATGAGCTTTCTTTGATTATGAGTACTTTAAAAGATAAGAGCCGTGATATTTCCGAGGCTCTTGATCAAACTTTTGACCATATCAAGTCACAGACCGATAAAATGGATAAGAACTTTACAGAGAGCGTCGAAACAATCCGTGAAACTGAAGTCTTCTTATCCGATACAGCTGAAGCCATCCGTACATCCCTAAACACTGTTGTCACGGAGTTTAATGCATCAGGTGAACACGCATTAGAGCAAGCCGAAGCATTGAGTGAACACTCTAAGCGCTTTACAAATGACATTTATAATCTCGAAGACAGCGTTACAGAACAGATTGAGAAATTGAAGTCATCAGACACCGTGTTAGATCATTTCCACCAGCGTACGCAATCGACCTTCAATAATCTATCAGATACAATTGAAGAAAGAACGCGTGCCATTGCTGAAGAATGGTCATTGATCTCGAATGAGATGAAAGAAAGCTTCTTTGAGCGAGAAGAAGATGTTATGAAATCGCTAGGCAAGATCAAGACATGGGTTGGAGATCTTTACAGTAGCTTTGGCTCGTTGGATGAAAATATCACAACTAAATTTGACGGTAACATCAAATATTCTCAAGACCGTATGTCTGAGTTGCGCACGACTATTGAGCGTACAGTTCAAGAAAATGAGAACAACATCAAAGAGATATTTGATCGTATTGATAAAACATCTCTTGAGGCGCGTCAACGTTGGACATATGTTCTTACATCAGCACAAAATGGTATTGAAGAGATCATGGTCAATTTGCGTGAAGATATTGAAATGTTACAAAGCAATTCATCTCAAACAATTGATAACACGCAAGAAGCCTTATCTGATGTTACTGAAGCATTGCAAGGACGTATAGATGATATCCGTGCTTCTGTGAATCAGTTGACTGATGCTGGAAGAGAGAATGTTGAAGACGCCTTGACTTATGTTGAACAAACACTTGAGAAAGTCGACCTGTCCATGCAAAATATATCTGATAAAGCTCAGGCATCAGGCGATAAGGTTCAGTCTTCTGTTGTCGCCTTACTTGAAGCTGAGCAATCTATCAGTAGCTCAACGGATCAACTCTTTAGCTCTATTCGTGAACTGCAAGAACGTTCTGGAGAGACAGCTGAAAGTATTGTTCGCAAAGAGCGTACAGTGTCTGACGACCTTCAGCGTACGTTGTCAAATCTTGAGCAAGGTTTACATACATTGCGCGCTGAGGCAGATCGTGCCAGTAAGAAAACAGTGGAAGCTGCTAATCGTGACTCACGATTGCAAAGAGATTACTTCCTCAACTCTACAAAATTCGTTGTCGAGAGCTTGCATTCATTGTCATTAGACTTTACGCGCATGCTTGAAGGTGAAGTGCATGAAAAAACATGGAAGGCATATCAGAAGGGTGAATCTGGAGCCTTTACAAAACGTCTTCTGAGCTTGCGTAGCGATGAGTCCGCGAACCATATTCGTCGTAAATATAAAGAAGATGTTGAGTTTAGAACCTATGTTCAACGCTATCTTCGCCAGTTTGAAGAAGTCTACGATCAAGCACAACAAAATGATCATGGTGGCTTGTTGACATCTGTCTTCTTATCCTCAGATATTGGTCGTTTGTACACTTATCTGTCTACTATTCTAGAGCGTGCACAACGTCGCTCTACAGAAAAGAAGGATAACACAACACGCGCAGCCTAGTTGGTTATAATAGATCGATTGTTTACGGAAGAGACTGTTACACTAAAGAGACGCCCATTGAACGATGGTGGACTCTTTTGTTTTCTGCTCTACACGCTCAATTTTATTTGTGCTTTCAAGATAGTTGAGGTGTGAATAAGCTTCACCAATACCAAAAACCCAATCAATACAAGAAAACTCACGATTATAAATATCCTTAATAAAATCAGCAATACTTAAGGCATGATCGCTATAAGAGAGAATTTTAAGTATTTTATCTTCTCTGCGTTCGTGGTGTTTTAAGATTTCTCTTATACGTTTCTTGCCATTAAAGAAGGGTTTGCCATGCCCAGGTAAAACAAGACAATCCTCTTCCAGAGCTTGTCCAAGTCGTTCAAGATCTTCTTTGAAGGATTGAAGTGGATTGTCATGAGGTGAAAAAGCCCATGTGCTCACATTGGGCGTAACAAACTCAAGCACGGCATCAATAGAAAATAAGATATTATTGTCTCTGTCATAGAGACATACATGCTCAGGTGAATGGCCAGTTACTGTGAAAACATCGTAATTGTTCTCTACAAGGGCAATTTGATGACCTTGCTTGAGTGTTTTCTCACGTGATGGCAGTGGTGGAAAGCTTGGCCGTGAAGCTTCAAAGTAGCTGGTGCAAAGAGCCGCAATTTCATCATCAAAGCCATGCATATAATAAAATGACCGGACAATCTCTAAATAATCATCAGTTTTATCCGTGGCAAGCCAACGGCCCATAAACCATTCTTTTTCAGACATATAAAACTTGCAGCCTGTATAATCTTTGACCCAGCCGGTCCAACCAATGTGATCAGGGTGGTAATGAGTTATAATAAGAGCATCAATTTTTGTACCATCAACTGTATAACTATCAATTTTTTCTTTGATCAAGGCTTGATGTTCTGGCGCACGCATACCTGAGTCGATAATCCAGACGTGATCGTTTTGGCGAATAAAATAAACATTCACATGGCCCAATGCATTCTTAGGCATGGGCAATTCTAGGCGCTCAATGCCACTTTTCGTAAGAAGCTCTTCTATGTTATGATTTACTTTATTCATTGGCACTATTCTTAAAATTAATCTATGTCAAAACAAGCTAAAAACAATGTCATTGATAAGTATAAAGAAATCATTAGGTCTGTTGGCCTTAAAGATGAAACGCATACTGTTGAACATCTTTTGACAGCCTATCCTTTGGGCGATAAGCAAGATCAGCTTGTATCTCAGAAAGCCGAAGAACTTGTCACGGCTATTCGTGATGAGCCACAAAATCGAAGCCAGCTTGAAGATTTTATGCAGCGTTACTCTTTATCAACAGATGAAGGTATTGCTCTCATGGCTTTAGCAGAGAGCTTATTGCGAATACCCGATGATGAGACGGCCAATAAGCTGATTGAAGATAAAATTACAGGCGCGCAATGGCATGACGAAACAGACTCGGCTGAGAAATGGCTCACACATCTATCGGCTTGGGGCTTGTTGATTTCAGATAAGATTTTATCGTCCAGTCATTCGGCTTTCACAAAGGCTTTTAAACGCCTTGGAGAGCCTGTTATTAGAGAGGCAATGGTCTATTCGATGCGCCTAATGGGCAGACATTTTGTAACAGGCCGAACAATTAAAGAGGCTTTGGGCACAGCAGCTTCAGCTGTAAAGAAAAATAACCGTCTCCGTTATTCATTTGATATGCTCGGAGAAGGTGCGCGTAGCTGGGCTATGGCTGATCGTTATCTGCAGGATTATCATGACGCTATAGATGCAATTGGTCAGAGCGCATCTGGTGATGATATCAATCAGCGTCATAGCATATCTGTGAAGCTGAGCGCTATTCATCCGCGATATTCAACACGCCAAAGACAACGGTGCTTGCCGGAACTTATTGAGCGCATGACAGCCTTGGCAGAAAAAGCTAAATCCTATGATATTGCTTTGACTATTGATGCAGAAGAAGCGGGGCGTCTCCTTTTATCTCTAGAGATATTTGAAGGTGTACGTCAACAGCCGTCCTTAAAAGGTTGGCATGGTTTAGGCCTGGCTCTGCAGGCCTATTCAAAGCGTTGCTTATCTGTTCTGGATTACTTGATTGACTTAGCGCAAACAACGGAGCACCGTATAGCCGTTCGCCTTGTTAAGGGTGCTTATTGGGATAGTGAAATAAAGCACGCTCAGGTCAATGGCTTTGATGGTTATCCGGTTTATACACGTAAAATCAATACGGATTTATCTTACCTTGTGGCTGCAGAGAAAATGCTGAGCAATGCACAACATCTCTTCCCACAATTTGCTACACACAATGCACATTCCCTGGTTGCCGTAGGGGTCTTGGCAAAAGAAAAGAATGTATCTTCAGATGATTATGAGTTTCAGCGTTTACACGGTATGGGCGAACAGCTCTATACAGCCGCTGTAGAGATGATTGATGAGATGGAAAGCAGCGCTTGCCGTGTGTATGCACCGGTTGGACAGCATCAAGATCTTTTGCCGTATTTAGTCAGGCGATTGCTTGAGAATGGTGCAAATACCTCGTTTGTGAACCAAATACATGACCCAAGTATAGAGCCCAAAGATTTAGTCACATCACCAAAAACTATTGTCTCTGGCCTTCAATCACTTCCGCATCCATATATTCTGCTGCCAAAAGATATATATCATAACCGTTTGAATTCATCGGGACGTGATTTGGAGGACCAGATCATTTTAGAAAATATGGTCAACTCTTATAGGGCAGCTAAAGATAAAAAGTATAAAATATCAAGTATTATCAACAGTAAAGTGAGTGATATTAATTCAAAAAATGAAGAAAAAGCGGTTCTTAATCCTGTCGATCAGGGCATTATTGGACACTATATTGTGGCATCTCAATCTGATGTCGATGAGGCTTATACACACGCTCTTCAAGCCCAAAAGTTATGGTGTCAGGCATCATTCCATGAGCGTGCAGATGTTGTAAATTGTTGGGGAGATAAATTAGAAGAGCATTTTGATGAATTGGTCGGACTTTTGGCTCTTGAGGCCGGTAAATCCTATGATGATGGGATTGCTGAAGTAAGAGAAGCGATTGATTTTTGTCGATATTATGCGCTGCAAGCTCAAGCAGAACTATCTGGTCATAAATTGATGGTTGGGCCAACAGGAGAGAAAAACTCGCTACATTATGAACCACAAGGCGTCTTTGTTTGTATTAGCCCATGGAATTTCCCTTTGGCTATCTTTTTAGGCCAAATTGCAGCAGCGTTAGTAACGGGAAACGCTGTGCTTGCTAAGCCAGCAGAGCAAACACCCATTATTGCTCATAAAGCCACAGAGCTGTTTTATGAGGTCAAAGGTAGTGTTCCTGGTATTTTTAATCTGTTATTGGGTGAAGGGGATATTGGTGCAGCTCTTGTATCTCATGATAAGTGTGATGGTGTTGTCTTTACAGGTTCTACAGAAACCGCACAATTGATCCATAAGAGCTTAGCAAGAAAAGATGGTGCTATTGTGCCATTGATTGCAGAAACAGGCGGGCAAAACGCTATGATTGTTGATTCATCAGCTTTACTTGAGCAAGTCGTCGATGATGTGATGAACAGTGCCTTTTATACGGCTGGCCAGCGGTGTTCTGCACTTCGTGTCCTTTATTTACAAGATGATATAGCTGATAAGCTGATAGAGCTTCTACAAGGCGCTATGGATTGTCACTACCAAGGCGATATTTCAGATCCAGCCTATGATATAGGGCCTGTGATTGATACTGAAGCAGCAACGATGCTTCATAAGCATC
>CAXRKA010000017.1:0-3706 GCA_964231155.1 Alphaproteobacteria bacterium
CTCCAAATTCCTTCATTGGTGCGTGTGACAAACCTTTCCAATGGACGTTCTATTGTGCTGCGTATCAATGATCGTGGACCTTTTAAGCGTGGTCGTTTGATTGATGTGTCTAAGCGTGCCTCAGAACTCCTTGGCTTTCAACAGCAGGGCACAGCACGTGTCCGTGTACAGGTTTTACCAAAAGAAAGTCGTATATTGGCCGAAGCAGCAAAAACAGGACAGCCAACACAGCTCCAGCTGGCGTCTATTCAAGAGCAGCCATCACGCAATGCATCAAGCTGGCCAACAACACAGCCGGCACCGAGCAACGCTCCGGTTGATCTATCTAGCGCAGAGGGTAAGCCTATGGCTTTAGCTCCGTCAGCAGTGACCAGCGAGCCTTTGGCTGATGACCCAATGGCGACAACAATTCCAGGACATAATGAAGATGGGCGTTTCTTGCCTGATCCAGTTGTATTTGAACAACCTGTGACGCCAACAAACATCTACGTTCAGGTGGGTTCATTTACAGATCCGAACAATGCTCAAAACCTCTTACGTCGTCTATCACATATGGGTGCTATAGGTATTTATCAGGCACTCGTTGATGGACAAAGCTATTCTCGTGTCCGTGTTGGCCCTATGCACAGTGTAGAGCAGGCGGATGCTATGTTGGACAAGATGATTGTTCAAGGCTTTACAACAGCACATATCGTTGTGGATGAATAAATAGAACTCTTAAAAGTGGAATAGAAATAATGAAAACAAAAAATATTCTCTTATCTCTGATCTCTGTGCTTTGTGTCTTTGCGATCGCAGAAGCTCATGCTTTCGATACATCAGCTAAACATGCCATGTTGATTGATGTGGAGACACGTACGGTCTTAATGGACAAAAATTCTCAAGACAGAATGCCAACATCATCTATGAGTAAAGTGATGACAATGTATGTCGTTTTTCAAGCCATTGAAGATGGTCGTTTGCAGCTTGATGATGAATGTGTCATCAGTGAAAAAGCTTGGCGCAAAGGCGGCTCAAAAATGTTTATTGAGGTTGGCAAGAAGGTCAAAGTTGAAGACTTGATCCGTGGTGTGATTGTACAGTCAGGGAATGATGCAAGTATTGCTTTGGCAGAATGTTTGGCTGGTAATGAAAAGAACTTTGCTGAAACGCTTAATGAAGCGGCGGCAGATCTGGGCATGACCAACAGCCAGTTTGCCAATGCAAGTGGTTGGCCAGATCCTAACCATTACTCTACGGCCTATGATCTGTCACTTTTGGCTTATCATTTGATTACAGATTTTCCTCAGTATTACCACTATTACTCTCAAGAAGAGTTCACATTTAATGGCATCAAGCAAAAGAACCGTAATCCACTTCTGTATCAAAATATTGGTGCTGATGGGATCAAGACAGGCCATACTGAGATTGCTGGTTATGGTTTGATGGCATCTGCAACAGTGAACGATGGTTATGATCAATCACGTCGTTTGATTTTGGTTGTGAATGGTTTAAACAGTGAAAAAGCGCGTTCTGAAGAGTCTGCACGTATCTTACGTTGGGGACAGCGTAACTTTAGAATTGTAAAACTTTTTGATAAGGGCGAAGTTGTTGAAAGTGTACCCGTTCATATGGGTAAATTGCGTCAAGCCCCTCTTGTAGTGAATGCAGATATAAAAGCGCTCTATAATGTTAGAGAAAAAGAGAGCCTCTCAGTGAAACTACGCTACGACACACCGATCAAAGCTCCTGTTTCGGCAGGAACTAAGATTGGTGATGTGATTGTTAAAAGTGGCGACTTCCCAGAGCAAACATACCCGCTGTATGTTGGACAAGACATTGAGAAGCTCAATTACTTTAGCCAGCTTATTGAGAAAGCCAGAATCTTCTTAAAGCGCTAAAGACGATACAAGGACTCCACCCATGACAGAGAATAATAATGGATCTGTATTTATCACGTTTGAAGGTGGTGAGGGGTCTGGTAAATCAACACAACTTCAGCTCCTTAAAGAATGGCTCAATCCATTATTAGATAAACCTGCGGTATTTACTCGAGAGCCGGGCGGCACTGAGGGCGCAGAAGCCATTCGCGACCTTTTAGTGACAGGCGCTGTTGATCGCTGGGATAAATTAACAGAAACACTTATGTATATGGCCGCACGCCGTGATCATCTTCAGCGTGTTATATGGCCATCATTAGAAGAGGGCAGATGGGTTGTTTCTGATCGATTTGTCGATTCAACTATTTGCTATCAAGGTTATGGGCATAACATCAACCTAGAAACTCTATGGTCAATGTATAATGTGATTGCTGGTGACTTTATGCCAGATCTCACGTTTTATCTTGATGTGGATTCTGAGATTGGCTTGAAACGCACATCAGAGCGCTCAGGTAAAGAGGCGGAAGAAAACCGTTTTGAGAGCATTGATATCTCATTCCATAAAAGATTACGTGCTGGGTTTTTGACTTTAGCAGAGCAAAATCCTGATCGTTATGTTGTTATTGATGCGCATCGAAGCATTCAGGCTATCCAGCAAACCATTCAATCAACAATTGAGGATCGTTTTCAATTGGAAAAGGCGGCTTAAATGTCAGCGTTGATTGGATTTGAGACATTAGAAAAAGAGCTGCAACAACAGCTAAGCGCAGGCAATATTCACCATGCGCACATCATTTCCGGTCCACAGGGCGTTGGTAAGGCCAGCTTTGCTCTAGATATGGCGTATAAGATATTTGAAGACACATCTGAAGAGTCATTGGACATTATTAAGAGCAAAATCGTTGCTGGAAGTTATCCTAACCTTTTAAGAATACAACGTGGTTTTGATGATAAGAATAATCGTCAACAGACAGAAATCACCAAAGACCAAATTACGCCCTTATACAGTTTTATGAGGCAAACCACGGCGGATGGTGGGTGGCGTATTATTATCGTTGATCGCGCTGATTTGATGAATAGAACAGTACAGAATGCTTTACTTAAATCACTTGAAGAGCCGGGTACTAAAACCATCTTCTTTTTAACCGTAGAAAATAAATCGCTTCTTTTACCGACAATCCTATCGCGATGTCAGCATCATAGCGTATCTGCACTCAATTATGATCAGACCCTTGAGTATCTAAACACCTTATCTGAATTCCAAGATACCGATTCTGCAGATCAAGAAATTTATGCCTGGCTCTCTCAAGGGTGCATTGGACGCTGTGTTCATATGATCAAAAATGATACGCTTGAGCTTTGGCGAGAGCTTTTGAATGCTTATATTGCACGTGCAGAAGAGCAACAAAAAGGATATTTGGATTTTGCCGAAGCCATTGGGAAAAATCGTTCTTATGATGAGAGCTATGAAACACTGGCTTCATTGATACGTTTTTTATGGTCTGAAGCGCTTTTCGCAATCACCTTTAAAGATAAAAATGCTGTGAGTGATCTTTCAGAAGTGCATCAAAGGCGCTTAGATTTATATGATAAACATATTCCTGAAGAGTTATGCGAAGATTTTAAGAATCTTGGGATTCGTGATATGATTAAAAATTATCAGTCGGTTGACCAAGAATTAATGGAAGCCAAGAGACGCTACCTTGATAAGAAGGTTGTGATCCTCAATGTTCTCAAATATATCAAAACACCACACCAATTGGCGGAGTAAATCGCTTGATTTATACGTGGAAAAACAATGTCTGTTGTTTTAATCTGATGCATAGACAATAAGATGTTAATGATTG
>CAXRKA010000018.1:0-3506 GCA_964231155.1 Alphaproteobacteria bacterium
TCCTTGATTATGCTGGTTAAAGATAAGACAAAAGATATAGCCATTATGCGCACATATGGCGTATCTCAGGCTTCAATAACGCGTATTTTCTTCTTACAAGGTGCCTCTATTGGCGTGATTGGCACTTTGATTGGTGTGATTTTAGGATTGGCTGTCACGTTGAACTTATCTGGTATCCAGGCTTTCATAGAAAATGCCACTGAAGCGGAACTCTTTGCGGCTGAAGTCTATTTCCTTTCTCAATTGCCCGCGCGCGTTGATATGACTGAAGTGATTGGTGTTTGTGTGATGGCACTTATATTGTCTTTTGGTGCAACGATTTATCCAGCATGGCGTGCATCACGCATAGATCCAGTGGAGGCGCTACGCTATGAGTGATAAAGCCCTCATTCAACTCTCCAATATTGAGCATAGCTATGCCCAAGGTGGGAAAACGGTCAATGTGCTTAAAGGTATTGACCTTTCACTGTCTGTCAACGAAATCACGGCATTGGTTGGCGCGTCAGGATCAGGCAAATCAACATTATTGCACCTGGCTGGTTTATTAGAAAAACCAACATCCGGAACAATTATGATTGATGGCGTAAACACCAATCATATTTCTGAAAGAAAAAAGACACATCTGCGTCGTGATACGATTGGTTTTATTTATCAGTTTCACTACTTACAAAAAGAGTTTACGGCGCTTGAGAACGTTCTTTTACCACAATTGGCCAAAGGGATTTCAAGAGCAAAAGCTGAAGCCCATGCCAAAGATCTGCTTGGTGAATTGGGATTATCGGATCGTTTAAATCACAGGCCTGGTCAACTTTCTGGAGGAGAGCAGCAGCGTGTATCTATAGCCCGCGCTTTAGCCAATAATCCTAGAATTATCCTGGCAGATGAGCCGACGGGCAATTTGGATGAAAAGACAGCTGATCAGGTCTTTAAATCTCTGGTTGATGTTGTAAAAAACAGAAAAACAAGCCTTTTAATGGTCACACACAATCCATCTCTTGCAGATCGTGCTCATCACGCTTATAAACTAGAGTCAGGATTGATTTCAAAATTATAAAACCGCTGTTTAAGGACGCTTAGATCAATGAATAAGAAAATAATGATTATCACTGTTATGGCCGTTGCATTCAGTAGCATAGCGTTTCTGGTCAATGCCGGTGATTTTGATAATAAGCGTTATTTCTATCTTCCCATTATATCTAAGGAAGCCGTTGAAGAGTCACGTAGAGTTGATGCTGTTGAGGTTCAAGAGGAAACAGCAGAAAATGAAGAGCAGGATAGCTCAATCCCTCAAGAAATACTGGATAAGACCAGTTTTGACACAATGGATATCCCTTTTGGTGAGGAACTTGTTTTCCGCTACATCTACAACACTGTTACAGGTCAAGTTCAGTATTTGAGTATATTCCAAAACCAAGAGGTGGTCTATGCCAATGCTTTCTTGCACAACGTCAATTTCATTGAAGATAATCAGACCATTCCTTTTGCCCGTTTTATGGATTTGGATATCAATAACAATGGGTACGCTGATTTTGTGATTGAGTCCTATAGCGGTGGCGTGCATTGCTGTTATGAAACGCTCTTTTTTGAATATGACGATCAAGGACAATTGCGTTTTCGTACGCGTATCAACTCCAAACATACGCCACTGAAGTTTTCAAATAACGATGGTGATGATGCTTATGAGATTGAAGTCTATGATTATACCTATGATTACTGGTTTGCACCATTCTCAAAAAGTGCAAAGCCAGGTGTAACGCTTGACTTTAAAGATGGTTTATACCGCCCAGTGATACGTGCCGATGAAACATCACTCAATAAAGAAACAGCGATAAAGCAAGCCCAAATATTGAGCGCGGATAAAGTGCAATGGCAAGATTACGAAGTGGCGCCGGATTTGATTACTTTGATCATTGAAGATCTGATTTACAAAGGCCATGGGGATTGGGTTCTGGATATTATTAATGCGGCTTGGCCCAAAGAGGATGAGGGGCGTATTGAATGGTTCCGTACTGAGTTGGAAGAGCAACTCAAGCGCTCACCATTTTGGTCTGCTGTAGCTGAATTGAATGGCTGGGTGGATACACCGAATTATGCGCCTGAGCCGACACCAATGCCAGATCCAGAGCCCGTTATTGTAGGTCCTGTAAAAGAGCAAGCAGATGAAGGCACACCTAAGGTTGCTGAAGACGTTGTGGAAGAAGAGATCATTACAAATAGAACTCCAGATAAAGAGCCAAAAGTACAACATGTGGAGCATGATGTGCCAAGGCCGGATGTTCAGACAATTTTTGTATTTGGTAAGGATGCAGAGAAATATAACGAAAGCCTGAAAATACAGGCTGATGATGCAAATAATAACGATAAAGAATAGAATAACAGCGGTCAGGGATGACAACACCATCAGGAAAAATGAGTGCACTCGATAAGGTGATCGATTTCGTTCACCTACGCGTCCATTCGGCCTATTCATTGGCCGAGGGTGCTATCAGAACAGAAGAGCTTATGGAGCTCTGCCAACGGTATAGTATGCCAGCTGTGGCCGTAACGGATACAAACAATATGTTTGGTGCTATGGAAGTCAGCATGAAGGCAGTCAAATCCGGTGTTCAGCCAATCATAGGTTGCCAGCTGGATATCTATACAGATGATTTTGATCAAGGTCAGTCTTCACAATATTCTCAGCATGCACGCTCTCATGCACCGATTGTTTTGCTTGTACAGAATGAACTCGGATACAAGAATCTATCTAAGCTTGTATCACGCGCTTATTTGGATAAAGACACACATGATCCTGTTGGATTATCCCTCGAAGATTTCTCAGGGCTTTCTGAAGGGCTTATCTGTCTGACTG
This sequence comes from Alphaproteobacteria bacterium, assembly GCA_964231155.1. Taxonomy (GTDB): domain Bacteria; phylum Pseudomonadota; class Alphaproteobacteria; order Micavibrionales; family SZUA-601; genus CAXRKA01. The sequence goes on from CAXRKA010000018.1 coordinate 2,852, forward strand.
GTGGGCCACAAGGGCCTCTAGGGCAAATGTACTATAAAAACCAGGAAGATGGCTTCCAGGCGTGCTTTAATAAGCTACAAGCATTGTTTCCAGAGCGCCTCTATGTTGAATTGATGCGTCATGGTGACTGGGACCAAGATTTAGATACGTTATTTATCAACTTGGCGCATGAATCCAATGTGCCTTTGGTTGCCACCAACAACTGTTTTTTCCCGCGTGAAGATTTCTATGAGGCTCATGATGCCTTATTGTGTATTGCAGGTGGACGTTACATCACAGAAGTTGAACGTCGCCGTGAAACAACCGATCACTATTTTAAATCTCCCAGAGAGATGATTGATTTGTTCTCTGATGTGCCTGAGGCTGCTAAGAACACCCTTGTCATTGCAAAGCGTTGTGCTTATGCCCTCAAGACGGTTGATCCTGTTTTGCCTGCTTATGAGACCGGCGAGGGACGTACAGAAGCACAAGAGCTGCGTCACCAGTCAGAGGAAGGCCTTGATTGGCGTCTAGAAACCTATGTGTACAAAGAGGAACACGGCCAAGAAGAAAAAGAAGCCATACGGAAACAGTATTTTGATCGTATGGATGAAGAGCTTGAGATTATCTCAACTATGCAATATGACGGTTACTTCCTGATTGTTGCGGACTTTAT
>CAXRKA010000019.1:0-3413 GCA_964231155.1 Alphaproteobacteria bacterium
GTGTGGTCTCGGCTTTTGGCCCTAAGACGTCAGGGCGTCATAATGACGGTATCAACATAGGCGCGCCTAAGGGCACAGTTATTCGTGCGGCTGAGAACGGTGAAGTGGTTTATACAGGGAGTGATCTCTCTGGTTTTGGTAACCTTGTCCTTTTGCGCCATGATAAAGGTTGGATGACAGCATATGGGCATGTCAGAGATATTAAAGTGAAGCGTGGGCAGGTTGTTAATCGAGGGCAAACCATAGCAACATTGGGCGATAGTGGTAATGTTGAAACGCCTCAACTTCATTTTGAGATACGCAAAGGCAGCACGCCACATGATCCACAACGATATTTACGTTAGTCACTAGATTTCATAAAAGAGTTACGCTATAAACATCACACTTTGATTATTTATAAGGATAAAAAACATGAATATTATTTCTGTCGCCCATGCTCAAGATGTTGCTAATGCTGCTGTAGCCGGTGGTGAGGCTTCACTCTTCGTACAGCTTATGCCACTGATTATTATCTTTGGTATTTTCTATATTTTGGTTATTCGCCCGCAATCAAAACGTATCAGAGAGCATAATGTCATGATTGATCAGCTTACAAAAGGCGATAAGGTTGTTACTGGTGGTGGTATAGAAGGCCAAGTAAAGAAGGTCAATGATGATACTTTGGTTGTAGAGATTGCTAAGGGTGTTGAAATTAAGGTTCTCAAGCAGACAATTTCTGCAAAACGTGAATCTAAGAAATAGATTTATTTATACGGTCTAAAATTATGATAAATATAGGTAAATATACGTTATACACTATTATTTTTATTGCTGTTTTAGGTGTGCTCTTTGCATTGCCTAATGTGCTTTCACCAGAAGCACGCCAATATGTTGAAGAAAATCTACCATCTTGGATTCCCAATCAAACAGTCAATTTAGGCTTGGATTTACGTGGAGGATCCCATCTATTGCTCGAAGTTGAGATGGCCGAGGTTATTCGTGATCGCATTGATTCTTTGACAGCCAGTGCACGCTCTATATCACGTACAGAGCGCATTAGACCGGATAGTATACGCCGCTCTGAAGCAGGCATTATTGTAACACTGAGAGAAGATGATGCCAGAGACACTATGCTTTCTGCGCTAAGAAAGTTTCATCGCGCAGAAGGTGTTGCTGTAAGAGAGAGTGGTGATCGTATTGAAGTCTTTTATGATGATGATGCTTTGCGGGAGTTGAAGCAAAAGACCATTCAGCAATCTATAGAGATCATTCGTCGTCGTATTGATGAAACAGGCACAAAAGAGCCAATTATTCAATCTCAAGGTGAGGACCGTATCTTAGTCCAATTACCTGGTGTTGATGATCCTGAGCGTATTAAATCCCTATTGGGTAAGACAGCGCGTATGACATTCCATTTGGTTGATATGGATGTGTCTTGTTCAGATACACGTGGTGTGCCTGCCGGAACGAAGTGTTTGCCACATACAGATGGAACTTCAGCAGCGGTTCCTATTAAGCGCCGTGCACTCTTATCTGGTGATATGCTGGATAATGCCGCAAGTACGTTTGATCAGCAATCTGGACAGCCTGTTGTGTCCTTCCGCTTTAATGGTCTTGGGGCGCGCAAGTTTGGAGATATTACAAAGAACAACGTTGGTAAGCTTTTTGCGATTGTCCTTGATGATACTGTGATTACTGCACCACGCATCAATGAACCTATCTTAGGCGGATCAGGGCAGATCTCAGGTAACTTTACACCTGAAAAAGCCAATGATATGTCTATTTTACTCCGTGCTGGTGCTTTGCCGGCGCCTTTGACTGTTGTTGAGGAGCGTTCTGTTGGGCCAAGCCTAGGGGCTGACTCTATTGAAGCTGGTAAGCTTGCGAGTGTTGTTGGTCTTGGAGGAATTATTTTCTTTATGTTCTTATCTTATGGCCGTTTTGGTTGGTATGCAGATATTGCATTATTGATCAATATGGCATTGATTATTGGCTTGCTTTCAATGCTTCAAGCCACACTGACTTTGCCGGGGATTGCCGGTATTGTTTTGACGATTGGTATGGCTGTGGATGCCAATGTGTTGGTCTTTGAACGTATTCGTGAGGAGATTGCTGCAGGACGTTCTCCAGTATCCGCTATCGATAAAGGTTACCAAGGTGCAATGTCTACAATCATTGATGCCAATGTGACAACATTTATTGCAGCTTTATTGCTCTTTATCTTAGGTACAGGCCCAGTCAAAGGTTTTGCTGTGACATTGATGATTGGAATTATAACATCGATGTATTCGGCAATTTATTTAACGCGTGTCTTTGTTGTTTACTGGCTCCGTCGTAACCGACCAGACACTTTGAAAATTTAATGGGACATCAAGAATGATCAAGATTTTACCAGAAAATGTCAGTATTCCATTTATGAAGGCACATAAGATTGCTTTCGTTCTCTCAGTCATTGCCGTGGCTATCAGTTTGTTTTTTATTTTTTCAAAAGGCTTGAACTTTGGTATCGACTTTGCCGGTGGTATCATGATGGAAGTTCAACTTGATGAGCAGCCAGACCTTAATCAGATGCGTTCTGATCTGAACAATATAGGTTTGGTTGGAAGCGTAAGTATTCAAGAGTTTGGCTCTGTGCGTGATCTAATGATCCGCGTCCAAGAGCAGCCAGGTGGTGATAAAGGTCAGCAGATAGCTATTGATTCCATTCGTTCAGCATTGGGGACGGATGGTGTTGAATATCGCCGTGTTGAATTTGTTGGTCCACAGGTTGGTGATGAATTGATCCGAAAAGGGCTTTATGCTGTTTTGGGCGCTATGTTCGGAATTTTGATGTATATCGTTTTCCGTTTTCAGGTTCAATTCTCTCTCGCAGCTATTGCGGCTCTATTTCATGACTCTATTTTGACTATTGGCTTATTTGCCTGGTTGGAGATGGAGTTTAACCTTTCAACTGTCGCTGCCGTCTTGATGATTGCTGGTTACTCAATCAACGATACAGTGGTTGTTTTTGATCGTGTGCGTGAGAATTTACGTCGCTACGCCAAAAAGCCGTTAGAAGATTTGTTTGATGAATCGATCAATAGCATGCTGTCACGTACTATCCTAACTTCAGGTACAACATTGTTGGCCCTTGTAGCCCTTTGGGCTTTTGGTGGAGAGGTGATCCGTGGTTTTGTCGACGCTCTTATTTGGGGCGTTCTGATTGGAACATATTCATCTGTATTCGTGGCTACACCATTGCTCAAATATTTCAAATTACAGCGTGATGAGATATAGCTCTGATGGATGTGACACCACTCATTAAGACAACATCAAAAGTTATTCAAAGCTACAGTTCTGAAGGTTTTAAAATTAGTAGTGAAACTTATTCGCATCCCATATTTCTTCATGATGACACAGTGCAAGCCTGGGAAAATACGGAGGATAACATCCTT
>CAXRKA010000020.1:0-7424 GCA_964231155.1 Alphaproteobacteria bacterium
ACAACACCACATGGATAACCTTTCTTATTGGCAATCGCCACAACATCTGGCAGGTAATATTCGCCTGATGCGTTTTGATCTTGGATTTCAGACAAAAGCTCTTCTGCGAACTCAGCATCAATGGCTATTGTTCCAGAGTTACATAAGCGCACGCGACGCTCTGCAGGGTTAGCATCTTTATACTCTACAATTTTCTCAAGATGGCCGTCTTCATTCACAATCAAACGCCCATAACGTTTCGCATCATCCGGACGCATAGCTAAGACAGTAACCACACTATCATCTTCAACGATCTCTTGAATGGTTTCAGGACGAATAAGCGGCATATCACCCAGAGCAAAGACAATCTTACCCTTTGTATTTTTAGGCAAACCTGACAAACCAATACGTGAAGCGTGTCCTGTGCCGCGCTGCTCATCCTGGATAACGCTTGTATGATCCCCGATCAGACCATCAATGATGTTATCATCTGGTGCCTTCACGATCACAATCTGGTCCGCTTTGGCTTTCTCAAATGCTTTCATGACGTGAACAATCATAGGACGATGCCCAACCTCATGAAGTGGCTTGTGAATAGTGGACTTCATGCGAGTGCCTTTACCAGCGGCGAGAATAACTGTGGAAAAATTTTGTTTTGTCATAGGGTTTTAAATGTTGAGGTCGTGTGTGTGTAGAAATAACAATGAACTGTTATTACATCATGGTCGTTTGCAAAAGTAAATTGGGAGAACAGTCAATGTCTGTAACCAAATGTTACAGTTTTTAGTAAACGCGGCTTACGATATAGTCCGCCAGACCCTTTAATTGCTGCAATGTTGGCTGATGAACATGTCCTTTGAGATCATCAAGGGCTTTGACAGCTTTATCACGATAATCTTGTGCCATGCGAATGCTATCTTCTAATGCGCCGTGATCTTTCAGAATCTTACTGGCATGATCAAAATCACCCTCTTGGATATCACTCTCGACCAGCGTTCTTTGCCAAAATACCCGCTCCTCTTCATTGGCCTGCTTATATGCAAAAACAATGGGAAGTGTGACTTTACCTTCACGGAAATCGTCTCCAATATTTTTACCCAAAACATCAGAACGGGATGCGTAATCCAACACATCATCTATAATCTGAAAGGCAATACCAATCGCTTCACCATAATCACGTAAGGCTTCTACATTGGCTGTGTCCGTTTTGGCCAATAGTGCTGCTGACTCACAGGCTGCTCTAAACAATGCCGCTGTTTTGCCTTCAACAACGCGCTTATATTCATCGAGTGTTAGATCCAAATCACGTGTTTTAGAAAGTTGGAGCACTTCACCTTCGGTAATAGTGCAAGAGGCTTTTGATAAAACTTCCAGAATATAAATATCTTCTGTTTTGACCATAAGATCAAAAGCACGTGAAAAGAGAAAATCACCAACCAGAACACTGGATTGATTACCAAAGGCCACATTGGCAGAATCTTGGCCGCGGCGTTGATCTGATTCATCCACCACATCATCATGAAGCAATGTTGCTGAATGAATAAACTCGATGGCGGTTGCTAAATAAATATGTTTGTCACCCTCGTAATTGAACAAACGTGCCGTTGCTAAATTGAGCAAAGGGCGAACACGTTTTCCACCGGCTGCAATCAAATAACCGGCCAATTCTGGGATTAAGGGAATCTCTGAGCGCATCTCCTCAACAATACAAGCATTGGTCTGCGCCATATCATCAGCAACAAGTTTATGAAGAGCCCTGAGCGCGTTCACTTCAGGCGCTTGATCTTTTTTGTTAGACTTTGAATTGGGTACGAGATGTAAGTTTGACATGAAAGCACTGTAATCAAACACAGTGCTTTTTTAAAGTAAAAATAAAAAAGGCCGATGTTCTCGGCCTTTTTTATTATATAAAATTTGTGTTATTACCCACCAATTTTGATTTGTTCTGGGACAGGGCAACCTGTGCATTTAGTTATAACAACTGTTCCAGACACTTCCGTTAGCTCACCTGTTGCTTTATCAATAAAAAAGTAACCATCACTAGAGGACTCAGATTCGACCTTACCTTCACTTTGGTAGACACGTAGAGGTCCATTACACCCCATAACTTCTACTCGGAAATCCTCGCCAGACACATAAGAACCAAGCTTATCTCTTTCAGCAGCTGTACAGCCTATTAATCCAACATTTATCAAGAACAATGCCAATATTGCGTTTTTATTTTTCTTCTTGTATTTATTGTCTGTTATGTTTGAATACACTCAAAGATTAACACAATAACTCTATTTCCTTATGACTTCAGCAAAACCAGCCACATCAGAACAAACAAACAACAATAATCCACATCAAACCATGAAAGATCTCGTTGCTTTATGCAAGCGTCGTGGTTTTATCTTTGGCGCCTCAGATATCTATGACGGCCTCAATGGGTTTTGGGATTACGGCCCTCTTGGTATTCAACTCAAGAAGAATATCGCTGATAAATGGTGGTTTGACATGGTGGAATGCCCACCTATTGGTCCTGACGGCGAAGTGCTCAGTATTGTTGGACTGGATAGCTCTATTATTCAAAATCCCAAAACATGGGAGGCATCTGGTCACCTTGCTGGTTTCTCTGATCCTATGGTGGATTGTCGTGAAACAAAAAAGCGCTACCGTGCTGACCACGTTGAAGTCCTTATTCCTACAGATCCAGATGCTGGCAATTGGATAGCGTTTATGGAAGGCCTAGAAAACGAAGAGCTAGAGAAGCGGATCAAGAAACTGCGTAAAGGTCATGGTTCATTGGATGAATATACACGCAAAGATCTACCGAGTATTGATCTCAATGATTATGAGCGTATTATTGCGCCTGACGTCACTATACCAGGCACATTGACACCGCCGAAAGATTTTAACTTGATGTTCAAAACCTTTATTGGTGCGACAGCCACTGAACATGATGATAACACAGCCTATCTACGTCCTGAAACGGCACAAGGTATTTTTCTAAACTTTAAGAACGTTGTCGATAGCTCACGTGTCCAAGTACCTTTTGGCATTGCGCAAATCGGTAAAGCGTTTCGTAACGAGGTCACACCACGGAATTATATCTTCCGCTCTCGTGAATTTGAACAGATGGAATTGGAATGGTTCTGTCATGAAGATGATGCACAGAAATGGTTTGATTTCTGGGTCGAAGAGCGCGGAAAATGGTGGTCTTCCATCGGTATTAGAAATGCTAATATTCGCAAACGCCCACATGATGATGACGAGTTGGCACACTATGCCAAAAACGGTGCAGGCTGTATTGATCTTGAATTTAAATTCCCATTTACTGATCCTGACTTTGGTGAATTGGAGGGCGTGGCACACCGTTCAAATTATGATCTTACAAAACACGAAAAACATTCTGGTAAAAAGATTTCTTATCAAGACCCACAAACCAATGAATGGTTCTTACCTCATGTGATTGAACCTGCGGCTGGCTTAACACGTGGTGTCTTGGCTGTTCTGGCCAATGCCTTTACTTATGATAGTAATCGTCCAAGCGGGCATTTCATGGATTTTCATTATGATATAGCCCCAGTACAAATTGCTGTCTTGCCATTGCATTCTAAAGGGGAGCAAGTTGAGATGTCTCAAAAGATTTACCATCAGCTGCGTTCACAATACCGTACACAAATTGATATCAAGCAAAACATCGGTAAGCGCTATGCCCGCCAGGATGAAATTGGAACACCAATTTGTATTACAATTGATCCTGATAGCCTGTCAGATAACCAAGTGACGGTGCGTCATCGCAATAATATGGATCAAGACCGCGTGAGCTTGGATAGTTTTAAAGAATATTTGAGGAATACCTTTGATAATCATTCTTAGATAAAATAAGAATGATTAAGGGTGTTAGCATGCCGTTTGGCCTGTTTTCTAAAGCAAAAAAAGAATCACAAGACGTATTTTTTAGTCCTTGGATTGTACCCTATACAGGTCCAGCGAACCAAAGTCATTTGGCGACACGCAATACTGTTGGGATTAAAGGCATTAACCTGATTGAATTGGCCAGCCTTGATATGCCTGTGCCTCCCGGCTTTATTGTGAATACCAGCCTATGCAATCACTACATTAAACATGGTGAATTCCCCGAAGATTTTGAAGATGATTTAAAAAGTGCCATTCATTTTCTTGAAAAAGAATATGGGCGTTCATTTGAAGACCCTTATAATCCACTTCTACTCTCTGTCCGCAATAGCCCGACAGAGAACTTGCCACTAGATAAAAGTACGGTTATGAACATTGGCTTGAACGATACATCGGTGGCTGGTTTATCTGCATTATACCAAGATAAGAAATTTGCTTGGGATTGTTATCGTAGACTGATGACTGAATATGCTATTTCTATCCAAAATGTCCCTGCTGAAAGCCTTGAAGATGTTCTTAAACAGTATTGTGTTGATCATAATTTAAAAACACCACGCTTCTTAGACGATGAAGATTGGCAAGCTGTCATTCGCAAATATAAAGGAGTGATCGAAAAAACAGCCACTGAACCTTTTCCACAGAATACCTATAAACAGCTTTTCAATTCCATTGAAGCCTTTATAAAAAATTGGCAAAGCTATGAACATCAAATTAGGAATCCGTTTGATGATATCCACAATAAAAATCAACAGGGGTTTGCATTAATTGTACAGGCCATGGTCTATGGGAATCTCAATGATGATAGTGGAACAGGCATTGCTTTTACGCGTGACCCCTCAAACGGTGAAAACAGTTTAAAAGGTTATTTTGTGCGTAATGGTCAGGGAGAAGACTATCTTAACCCCTTCAGAACTCCTAGACCTCTTACTATTGATGATAAAAATAGACAAAATATGGATGATGAGTGTTTTGAAGACATTGCACCTAAAATGCTTAAACAGCTTGAACAGATCTGCAAGCGCTTAGAACGCCATTACCGCGACATGTTATCCATTAAGTTCTGTGTTGAAGGTGATCAATTGTTTGTTATTGAGTCTAAACACGGAAAGCGAACCTCTGTTGCTGCTATTAAAATTGCATTGGATATGGTCAATTCGCACATGATTGGGCGTAGTGACGCAATTACACGCATCAATCCACTCTCACTTGAGCAACTTTTAAAACCCAGATTACCAGAACAAACGGCCGAACTCTTATGCACTGGTGTTAGTGCTTCATCAGGTGTTGTATCTGGCCGTATTGTCTTTCAAACAGAAATTGCCGAAGAGCTAGCACGTGAAGGGGTTAATGTCATCTATTGTGCTGAAAAAACTACAAAGAATGAATTACGCGCGCTACATTCTGCCGCTGGTATTTTAACAACCAGTGGAGGCCATAACTCTCATGCTGCTATAACGTCACGTTCAATGGGTCGCCCCAGTGTTGTTGGAGCCAAGAACTTTGATTTTGATGGCCGAAATAGATGCCTCAAAATCAAAGATCAAGTCATTAAAGCTGGAGACATTATTACGATTAATGGCCACACTGGTGAGGTCTTCAAAGGTGCTGTTGATCCAATCGACAAACAGATTACTAAACATGTTAGCACGCTCATAGAATGGGCTGATGAATATCGCCGTATGAAAATTTATACCAATGTTGAAAGCATGGAAGATATTGCAGACACTATCAATATCGGCGCTGAAGGCATTGGTCTACTAAAAACTGAGATGGTTTTTGCCAACCTTGATCCAATCAATAAAGTCAAACTCTGGTCTATGACATTATCGTCTAATCGAGATGAGCGTTTGAAGTATTTAGGAAAACTGACAACTGCTTTTGAAAAGTCATTTGAACGCGTTTTGAAGGAGATCCCAGATCAACCTTTAACAATCCGTCTTCCAGACAAGCCAATGCATGACTTTCTACCAAATCTGGATGACACAAAAGCGATTAAAGCCATTGCCAAAGAAACAAAGCGGTCTGAAGATGATATCGCTGAGCACATTAAGCTTCTCAAAGCAAAGAACACGCTGGTTGGATTGCGCGGCTGTCGTATCGGTATTAACTTCCCTCAGCTTTATGCTGTGGTTATTAAATCAATGTTCAAATCATTGAGAAAGATCGACCAATCACGAACAGTCAATGAACCAATACAAATCATTATTCCATTCGTAGCCTCACGTCATGAGGTGCGTTTTATTCGTGAGATTATAGACACGAATGCCGCTCAAGCCGTATCGGAACCAGGTGCACGGCAAATCCCTTACAAAGTTGGCGCTATGATTGAGATCCCACGTGCGGCCATGCGTGGATCAGAAATTGTTGAATATGCAGACTTCATATCCTTTGGCACAAACGATATGACCGAGCTCGCTTTTGGTATTTCTGGGGATGATACACAAACATTGATGCCTGATTATCTCCGCCGCCATGTTTTTAACTATGACCCGTTCTCCACGCTCGACACAATCGGCCTCGGAGAAATGATCACATTATGTATGCGCTCTGCCCGCACACAAAAGCCAGGTATTAAAATTGGGCTGTGCGGAGATCATGGTGGTGATCCAAGAACAATCGACTTCTGTGAATATAATGGAATGGACTTTATATCTTGCGCTCCACAGCATGTGCCCATTGCACGTTTGGCCGCTGCACAAGCATCTCTAAAGTATGACGGCTCTAGTGAGACGCACTAATTGAGATCAAGATACTCTGGCTTTCGAACATCGACTTCGATATCACTGCCCTCAATAAACAACGCATTCTCTAAGGCTTCCAGACGGACAATACCTAAAGCTTGCTGAGGATTGGTGGGCGAGACTGAACGAATATCACCGACAACTTGTCCCTCACCATCAACAATGTTTTGAACAGATAGCGGGCTATCACTTTCAATGATAAACAATCGCTTCTTCATGAGCTTTCGATAGTGAATACGTGCCGTCAATTCTTGCCCAATAAAACAGCCTTTCGACCAATCAATAGCATTGAGAAAATCAAAATTACATTCTTGCAGCATTGTTCTCTCTTTAATGCACTCACTCTGTCCAGATGGCAAACCGTTCTCAATTTCAAGTGCCCGGTAATCATCTTCACCTGCATTCGTCTCAATGAGTTCTTGTGCATAAAGACGTCCACCTTGAGGCGTAAAGCGTGGATCATTGCCCTCTAAGCCATCGCTCCAAACCGCATAGACATGAATTGAATTCAGTTCTTGGAACTCAACCTTTGATCGCATCCGATATTGTGTCAGGCGCTTTATAAGAGCCTCTTTGTCTGATTGATGCACATCAATCAAAACCCCCTTATCTCCGTTATACACAACAAAGAAATCAAAGAGATATTTGCCCTGTGGTGATAAAAGGCAGCTATAGAGGATAGGCTGATTATCATTCAAAAGCTCAATATCTTGCGTAATCAATGATTGCAAAAACGAGCGTGAATCATCACCAGAAAGACTGATGATACATCTTGATTGTAAATGAGACTGAAATTGAGTATCC
>CAXRKA010000021.1:0-3317 GCA_964231155.1 Alphaproteobacteria bacterium
GCGTGTTGAACGACAACTCCCAGATACCATCATGATTTCTTTAAATGAGAGACAACCATTATTTCTCTTCCAGAATGCAAAAATCCTTCAGCCCATTGATGCCGAAGGTTTCCTTCTTCCTTCTGAAGCCTCTGAGCAATATATGCATTTAACTATTCTCATTGGCACACAGAAACCTGAAGACATTCAACAGGCCTATGATATTTCACAGTCACATCCTGACCTGATTGGTCAGGCCCGTGCTTTCATTCGGATCTCTGATCGGCGTTGGGATATTGAATTAAAAAATGGTATCCGCATTCAATTGCCTGCAGAAGATCATAACTTGGCACTGGCGCGTCTGATGAAAATGAACAAAGACGATAACGTTTTGAATAAAGATATTCGTGTGATTGATTTACGCTTACCGAACAAAGCTGCTTTTCGTCCAACACCACGGGCCAACCTCACCATCGATCGCCCCAATTTTGGCGAGAAAAAAGGAGATCGTATTTAATGTTCTCTCTTGGCGGTCAGAAAGCATTGCGTTCTCCTGGTGACATTGTCTCTATCCTGGATGTTGGCTCTTCAAAAGTTTGCTGCATGATTGGAAAAGTTACCGAGACCATGGGCGTGCATGTGATTGGTATTGGTCACAATGTCTCAGCCGGTGTACGTTCAGGACAATTTATTAATCTTCAAGCCGCAGAAGAAGCTGTTGGCCAAGCTGTACAAGCGGCTGAGAGCATGGCTGGTCATACCGTCTCATCACTGATCGTCAATGTCTCTTCTATTCATTGTCGCTCTGAAGAAATTTCCGCACAGACACATATCTCAGCCGGTGAGGTCTCTTATAATGATATTCGACGCTTGACTGCTCTTGCGCGTCAATCTGAAGAGCCTGGAAAGTTTGAACTTATTCACGCCATCCCCTTTTATTTTACCGTTGATAAAATTACAGGTATCCGTGACCCGGTTGGTATGAAAGGGCGCATCCTCAAAGCACGTATCCATACTGTCTCTGCTGATTATAATACGCTTCAAAACATTCGCTTGGCCTTGGCCAATAACCATCTTGAAGTGGAGACATTTTGTGTTGGCTCTTATGCCGCCTCTCTATCAACATTGATTGATGATGAAAAAGAACTGGGTTGTGTCTTGATTGATATTGGCGGCGGTACAACAGGTATAGCCATATATGTTGAAGGCCATATGGTTCATATCTCGAGCGTCCCCATTGGCGGTCATCACGTCACCAATGATATTGCACGTGGATTGACAACCCCGATACATGATGCAGAACGTCTTAAAACATTACATGGCACAGCAATGCAATCTTCTCGTGATCTTTCTGATGTGATTGAAGTGCCTCAAATTGGCGCAGAGAAATCAGCCGAAGGCGAATATTTTTCTAAATCTGTCATGACATCTATTATTCAGCCCCGTCTTGAAGAACTTTTTGAAATGGTGCGCCACCGTATTGAACTCAGTGGTTATGAGAATATGATTGGTCGACGCGTTGTGGTTACTGGCGGTGGAGCTCAGTTATCTGCTGTTGGAGACCTTGCAACTTTGATCTTGGATAAACAAGTGCGTATTGCGAACCCTCAAGGTGTGACTGGGCTTGCTGAAGCAACACAAGGGCCATCATACGCATCCGCGTGTGGATTACTCATTTATGGAACGCAACACCTTGATCAATCAGCCAATTTTGTTATACCATTATTAACGCCTGCCAATATGGTGTCTAGAGTTCGACAGTGGCTTAAAGAAAATTGGTAATCATCTTTATGTCTATCACATAGATCTGTGTGGAGATGAAAGATTAGAATCAAAAAAGGTTTTTAAAGAATCAACACGTGTGAAAAAAAGCAACAATAGAATCAAATTTACTCTAGCGTCACGAATCACAACTGGTTAATATGAAGAATATTAAAGTGGAGGATGTCCAAAATGATAAACGTAAGAATTCCAGATGAAGAAACTCAATTATCTCCACGTATCGTCGTGGTCGGCTGCGGTGGTGGCGGTGGTAATGCTGTTGCCAATATGATTGAATCCAACCTTGAGGGTGTTGAGTTTCTTGTATGTAACACAGATGCACAAGCTTTAGAGAGCAATCCTTCCGAGCGCAAAATCCAATTGGGCGCAAATATTACACGCGGCCTTGGTGGTGGTGCACGCCCTGATGTTGGTCGTGCAGCAACAGAAGAAACAATTGATGAAATTACTGGTTACCTTGATGGTGCCAATATGGTCTTTATTACTGCCGGCATGGGTGGTGCTACAGGAACAGGTGGTGCACCTGTTATTGCACGCGCTGCACGCGAAATGGGCATTTTGACTGTTGGTGTTGTGACCAAGCCTTTCCATTTTGAAGGCCAGCACAGAATGCGCATTGCAGAAGCTGGTATTGAAGAATTACAACAATACGTTGATACGCTTTTGGTTATTCCTAACCAGAACCTCTTCCGCATTGCCAACGAGAAAACAACATTTGCCGATGCGTTCCGCATGGCGGACCACGTTCTTCACTCTGGTGTACGTGGTGTGACCGATTTGATTGTTATGCCTGGTTTGATCAACCTTGATTTTGCTGATATTCGCTCTGTTATGGCGGAGATGGGTAAAGCCATGATGGGCACTGGTGAAGCTGAAGGTGATAACCGTGCTGTAGAGGCGGCTGAAGCAGCTATCTCTAACCCTCTATTGGAAGATGTTTCTATGGAAGGTGCCCGCGGTATCTTGATCAACATCACAGGTGGCATGGATATGACACTCTTTGAAGTGGATGAAGCCTGTAACCGTGTTCGTGATGAAGTGGATCCAGAAGCCAACATTATCTTTGGTTCAACATTTAACGAAGCTCTTGATGGCAAGATGCGTGTTTCTGTTGTTGCAACAGGTATTGATAGTGCTATCAGCAACAAGCAAGACTACGCTACGCCAACATCTGTTAAAGCCCAAGCACAGCAGGCCCCTGCAGAGCCAAAAGAACCCAAATCTGGTTTATTCTCAGGTCGCACAACCGCTGAAGCAACAAAGCCTAAAACAGCTGGTGGATTTTTCTCTGGTAACACAGGTACAAATTCGGCAACAGCCGCACCTTCAAACCAAGAAATACCAACAACTGAAGAGAAAACACAGACTGTTGCTCAAAGCTCTGCTGCCGTTGAAACAAGAAGTGTTCAAACCTCGGCTCAAGAGAATGCCTCTTTCTTTACATCCGGTTCAACAGCGTTCAAAGCTGATCCTGTTCCTGAAAAAGAGACAGAAACACAAACTGCTGAAAGCAATGACGCACAGATTACCAGTGATAACAGCTTTATCCCACCACA